>JACZQL010000471.1 GCA_022545745.1 Deltaproteobacteria bacterium
TAACATGGCCAAGCTACGACACATTGCCCTGCATACGCATGATCCAGAAGCAACGGCGGAATTTTACAAGCGCGTCTTCGAAATGGAGGAGGTGGGCCGGACCGATTCTCCGCTGGCTAAGGGGATTTACCTGAGCGACGGCACCATCAACATGGCCGTGCTGCGGTTCAAGACAGATGAAGCGGCGGATAGACACGATGGCATGGGGGTGACCTTTGGCTTGCACCACTTTGGCTTTTGGGTTGACAACATGGAACAAACCCGCGGGCGACTCAATGAGGCGGGGGCAGAGTATCGCCAGACGCGGCCGCATGATGCTGTCACGTCCTTTTTCGAGGAGAAGTATAAGGGTCCCGACGGCGTCATGATTGATATTACAGGAGAAGGCTGGGCCGGAGCGGAACCCCTATCGGCAGAAAAGGGTCAGGCCAAAGAACCCCCAATGGTTAACAAAATAAGATAGGGAGCATATACTACCAGGGCGGTGAATCCAGCGCAGGAGGGATGAGCTTATGGAAACCGATGCGGATACTCTCGTCATCGACGCAGACGCCCATGTGGTGGAGTCTGCCCGCACTTGGGACTTTATGGACCCATCGGACAGGCAGTATCGCCCTGTAGCCCTCGAAACCCGCGAAGAGGCTGGAGTGAAACTTCAGTTCTGGCTCATCGATGGCAGGGTGAAGGGATTCCGCTTCCCCGTATTTTCAGCCGCCGCGCTGGAGAAACGATCCCAACAGGTTGGCCGTAGGTTTGCTGACGACCTGGAGTCCCGCGAGCTGGGCAACGTCGATCTACGCCTGGAGCACATGGACCAAAGCGGCGTCAACGTCCAGGTACTGCACAACACCATCTTCATCGAATCGGCCACGGACCGAGCGGCGGTGGAAGTGGCTCTTTGCAAAAGCTGGAACCGCTGGCTGGCCGATATCTGGCGCCAGGGAAAAGGCCGTCTGCGGTGGTCCTGCATGGCGCCGACGCTGAGCATGACCGATGCGCTGGACCAAATTCGCTTCGCCAAGGAAAACGGCGCTTGTGCTGTGCTGATGCGTCCGGTTGAAGGCAACCGCCTCCTCGTAGACACCTACTTCTACCCGATCTACGAAGAGGCGAGCCGTCTTGATTTGGCGATGGCCATTCACATTGCCAATGGCAACACGTGGCTCAATGATTTGTACCGCCATCCTGTACCGAGTGCTGCTACGTTACACCGTTTCAGAATACCCACTGTGGCTGCTTTTAGTGACGTGATGCTTAGCGAAATACCTCAAGTATTTCCCCGACTGAGGTGGGGCTTCATCGAGGCTAGCTCGCAGTGGTTGCCCTGGGTGATGCACGAAGTCAAGAACCGCTTCAAAACAATGGGCCGCGAATGGTCCGACAACCTCGCACGCGAGTTCCGGATGTTTGTCACCTGTGAAAACTCCGATGACTTGCCCTATATCACGCAGCAGGCTGGAGAAGACTGCCTTGTCATTGGGACGGACTACGGCCACATCGACACATCGAGTGACGCCGATGCCATCACGGTGTTCAAAGCACGGACGGACTTGGCGCCTGAAGTGAAGCGGAAGATCCTGAGCGACAATGCCCGAGCGCTGTACGGGTTGTAAAAAATTTCAAACGAGTACAAATAGCTGAAGGGGTCCCCGGCAGATGCGTTACAATTGCGTCCGACCTGGCGCAATTTACATGTCGATCGATCACAATAGGGAGTAATGCAAGACTTGTGGGTTGAAAAGCTGGAGGACGTGATTGCACGTTTCCAAATGGGGGAGGCGGAGGTTGCCGGTCGTTTTTCAAGAGCCCGCGGCCCTTCAACCAGTAGGGGAGGGATACGAATGGAGACAAAGGCTATTTTAGCGCAACCGGGGGATCATCGCGGCATCCTGGAAATGTCGGAGGCGGTTAAGGCCATGTTGGAGGCCTTTCGCAACTGGGCCCACGATCCGCTCCTTGGCGAGTTGCGGAGAAGAACGCATACGCCCAAGAATGTCCGCATCACGCTTCATCAAGGCGGCACACCGGAATACGGGATGACGGGGATTATGGTCCACGCAGAGTTGGTCCGAATCTTCGGCGATAAACAGCGCTATCCTCGCCGGGGTCGCCCCGTCTTGGTCCTCTATAATCCGAACAACGGGGCTCTCAAGTTGATCCTTATCGGAGAAATGCACCCCAAGGAGTTGCCTTCTGCCAATAGTGTTGTGGCGATGCCCACAGCCTGCGCATCTATGATCGGGACCGATCTCATGGCGAGAAAGGACTGCCAGGTGGCAGGGGTCTTCGGAGCGGGAGATCAAGCCAGACATCATCTTTTGGCCCTAACGTGTATTCGCCCTACGATTAAAAAAGCCCGGGTCTTTAGCCCAACTCCAGCCAATCGAGAAAAGTTTGCCAAGGAGATGTCGGAGGTTCTCGGCATCGAAGTTATAGCAGTTGACGGCTCACGCGAGGTCATCCGGGATGCCGATGTCATCCTATGCGTGACGAACTCCAAT
>JACZQL010000472.1 GCA_022545745.1 Deltaproteobacteria bacterium
TCGGATCCTTTACCGTCCCGAAATACAACTTCACTACCTTGTTTTCAGAAGATCCCCTTTCTTTGCTGCCCTCCCTGCGATGGTGAAGTTTGGCCATTCCTCCACTTGAGCGCCTTTGTAGTTGTCCCGAAACCATTTGGCGATGTCTCCCGCGCGGGCAAACCAGACATTCGAATGGCTCTTAGCATAGCGAATAAATTCGCGCAGGACGGCTGCTCGGTACGGACGGCCCCCGACAAAGGGATGGTTCCCCCAAATCATAAATTTCGGATCCGTCGCCCCTTCTTCGTAGAGATAGTCGAAACAATCCCTCCAAAGTTCGAGGAGCTCCCGCGGTGTCCTTCCCGACCGCTGATAACTCGAGTAATCATTCAGATCCTGATAGTAGGAAAGAACCGTTAATTCTTTCCCCTTCACCTTGAGGGTATAGGGAGTTTCCTCGTGCTGAGGATCCATCCAGTAGTTGTAGCCCAGCTCCAGAATGATCTCCGGTGTCGCTTCGCTGGGGGCCACGCCGGTAGAAAGATAACCCTGCGGGCGGTATCCGGCCACTTTCTCAACCATCCTGACCGTCTCTTGCAGATCCTTTTTCTCTTTGTCCCTTCTCTTCATGTAGCTGTAATCATGGATCCAAGTCTCCGTGCCGATCTCGTGTCCCTGGGCGATGATCTCCTTGAAAACATCCGGATAGTTCTTAATCGTAATGCCCGTAGGAAAAAAAGTTGTTTGAATGCCCTCTTTCTGAAAGAGTTCCAGCATGCGAAAAACACCAACACGCTCGCCAAATTCCCTGTCCGTAATGGTACCAAGATTTCTCTTCGTCACGGCCGTCTTGGGATAGGAACGGCGATTTTCCTGTTGTAGCGATCCCGACGCTCCCAAATCCTCCGGCCAAGTCTCAAAGGCTACGCATGGCGTGATCGCAATTCGCGCGCCGTCGGGCCAGCGAATGGGGTCCCTCTTTCTTTTCATAGTTAGCCTCCCAATTTCGAAATTGGCTTCACTCATGCCATATCTATGGAGCCTTGCCAAGAGGTTGGGCGTCCGTCAAACTCGGGCTAGCTCAAGTCCAGAATTTAACTATCTTCCTTATGACGTACCAAGTGCAGTGTTCAGATTTAACATCAGTCAGTTGGCTTGGTCCGACCCGGCGCGTCTAAAGGGAAGCTCATTAATAAATGTGGGAACCGGCAGCATGAAATCGCAAGATTATTTTCGCTTTGATGAGCGTCAACCAACAAACGTAGATTTGACCCCTCAATTGACGCCTCGAGACCCCTCGAGCAACGACTTAAGACTGTCGAAGCGACTTCATGGGATGAAATATTTTTCCCGCTGGTCTTTAACTGTGGAAGTTAGGCTAGCATGCGGGCCTTTCAGGCCTTTCTAGGCTGAGTGGGAGCCTAGTCTTTTCATCTACACAAGCCCGATTAATCTGTTCTTGTCTAAGGCCAACGACTCCAGTCAATATTGCCCCACGCAAGTCGGCCCGGTTCAGATCAGCCCCCTCGAGATTGGCCTTGCGCAGGTCGGCCTGGGCAAGATTGGCCCCGGTTAGATCGGCCTCGCGCAGGTCAGCTTTGACTAAAAAGGCGCGCGTGGCGTTGGTGAATCTGAGATCTCTTCCCTTGAGGCGAGCCCCTTTGACTAACGAAATCTCCTCGTGCCGCCCCGTCCAGTTTGGGGGCTTCAATGAAACGTCTTCTTCGGTGAGGTTCGCGAAGGGGCTATGGTGGATCAATTCAATAGCCCGCGGAACCCACCTCTGAACCTCACTCCATCCGTTGTTGGGGAACTTTAGGACAAGCGTGAGCTTGAGGGGCATGGGAATAGAAACAGTATAGATCGGCGATAGAAAACGATCGGGGATTCCATCAATGGCTCCCAGGGAGAGGTTATAAAAGATGATGCCCAGTCCAAAAATGCCTGTGGCCAGCATGGCACCCTGGTAAGTTCTCGTATCCCCTAAAGCCCTTTTCCAGGTATATCGCGGCCTTTCCTCTAGGCGCAGCGTCTTCTTAGTAAGATGTCGAGAAAGAACCCAAAATGCCGATGCAATCACGATCAGGCCAATGTGGAGCGTTGTCCCCACCCAGTCGTGCCGGGGCAAGTACCTCAACCAGAAAAAGAGCAGGGTTGCCGGAACAATCCACCAGGCTAGCAGGGTAGAGAGGAAAATCTCCAAGCGGGAAAGTGAAGGTCGGTGATCCTTCAGCTGTCTCAAGTACGATCGGGTGAGCCCGTTTAAAAGCCAGGGGTAAGCTCTCTCATCCAGCGCTCTGCCGTCGGGAAACACAGCAGGGAGCCTGGAGAGGCCCCGCCAGAGGCGCTGCAAGTAAAGATGAAGATAAAAGTAAAGGGTCAGTAGCATGACTGGTGCCACCCAGTAGAACGTCGCAATTGGTATTTCAGTGTGGATGATTGGAAGTGGTGAAGAAGCGGAGTTGGTAACGAGCCGAGCGTCTGTCGTCGTTGCAATAGTAAGCCATGAGTAGGCGCA
>JACZQL010000473.1 GCA_022545745.1 Deltaproteobacteria bacterium
GCCGAGTTATCCATCTATAATGAGGCCATGAAGGCACCCCGCGGGCAGATGGTCGAAAAGCAGCGTCTCATTGTCGAGACCGACGTTCCTGAATATTTTTTGGATATCGCCCAAAGACGTGCTGCTGCATATTATCAAGCCAAATATCGGTTAACGAAGGAAGCGAAAACCGCCCAGCATTTTGGAGGAGCACCTCGTCGGTTTGAACCGGATAATTTGGCCCTTCACAAAGAGTTTCCTGGGGCCTGTGCCCCGTTCATGACGGCCCGAACCAATGCCTTCCACATGATGCTCCCCTTTGATTTAAAAATCAGCCGCACACCAGAAGACCCCCTAGAAGCAGGGGTGAGAGTTTTTTATGGCAAAATGGGGTACTCCTATCCGCTCCGGTATGAACTGGGAAAGCTGTGTAGTTATCACGATGGACAGGTCTATGATATTCCCCTAGAGGACCCCAACCTGATTTTCGTGTCGGTTTCTGAAGTGAAGGATCGGGAGTTTCCTACTAAATCCCTTCAACATTCGGAAGATGTGCCGCCAGAGTTTGCTTACTCGTTGGCGGTCCTGGAGCATACAGGGAGTTTGGGGCCATTTATTCAGATTAGCTGCAATTTTAAGGTATGGTTTGATGCCTCGGTCGTGTCGCTCTTAATTCAAGGGGCTCCTGACCTTCATGAGTACGGACTCCAAGGAGGGTCGGGCCTGATGACGCGATCTTATGCCTCAGATAAAGTTCACACCTATGCGGAGGCCCAGTCCCAACCCTGGCAGGAAGGCCTCAGTTTTAACTTCGTCAATATGCACCTTCAAATAAGCCCAGGGGCCAACACGGCCTTTGTTCCACATAGTACGCCAATTTTTACAGTCTATCCGGTGCTCAATCGTCAGTGTTACAAATTCGAGGAACGCCAGCAGCTCGAAGAGAGCCAGTAGCTGAAAACTCCCACCCTTTATCAAATCCTTACGCTTGGTAAAAATCTAGATTTCCGACCAACCCCTCAATCCCGTGTCATTTTTTGCCCTTTCTGCTGTTAAAGTATTTATGTGCAAGTCATTAATTTATTTGAGAAAGACACGAAAAATGCTGCCTAACATGTTTGGCTGGAGGGAACACAACCCTTTTGATTATTCGAAGAGCCAAGAGGAAATTCATGCAAAGTTCTCCGTGGTGGTTGCAAGGTAAGGGTTCCTGTGCTAACCTTACAGGATCAATGGATGACGACGGCCCAAGACGAAGCTATCGTCCTCAGTCCAAGACATGCCCTTTAACCCATTCTGCATTTCTTTGTTTTCTCTCCACCCCCCTAGTCCCCTTCACCGAATGGCGCAGGATCCTTGAATTTTTCTCTCCGCCCGCCTTGCTGTTGACTCGCCCATAACACACGTATGGAATTTCTGGGTATTCTGATCTGCCTGGTATTATCCGCTCTGTTTTCAGGGGCGGAGATCGCCTTTTTTTCCATTAGTGAGAGTAGGCTGCAGGCGACGGCTGATGAGGGGCGGAAAGGTTCCAGAATGGGTCTTCGCCTCCGATCAAATCCCCAACGGCTCCTTTCGACAATTTTAATCGGGAACAATTTGGTGAACATCATGGCAGCCGCGTTAGTCACCATCCTTGCAATGGAACATGGCCCAATAGCGGTGGCCATCGCGACTGGATTCTTGACCTTTGTCATTTTACTGTTTGCAGAAATTGTCCCAAAAACGCTCTGTGCCAGGCATTCGGCTACCGCGGTTCAGTTTCTTGCCTATCCGATCTATGGGGTGGAGAAAGTATTTTCGCCAATCTTGTATTTTCTGGAACCTTTAATTTTGAAGCTGACCGGTGGTCGGGGGTTGACGGTCCCATTCGTCACTGAGGAAGAACTTAAAATCATGCTGGAGGCAGGCGGGAAGGCTGGTGTGTTGGAGACCGAAGAGGTGAAGATGATTAAGAACGTCTTTCAATTCACCGACTTGACTGCTGAGGAAGTCATGACCCCTCGAATTTATATGTTTGGGCTCGATGGGAATTTAAGCCTCAATGAAGCGAAGGAGGAGCTATTCAAATCCAAATATTCCAGGATTCCAGTGTATGACGGAAACCTCGACAACGTCAGCGTCATCTTGTATCGGAACCAGGCGTTAAAAGAACTCGCGCAAGGTCAGCAGGACCGATCTCTCAAAGAACTAGCCCGGCGAGCCCTGTTTATTCCGGAAGCCAAAGCCGCCGACGAATTATTAAAGCAATTCCAACGGGAAAAGCGGCATATTGCGATAGTGGTCAATGAATTCGGTGGGGTTATGGGGTTAGTCACCACAGAGGATCTGCTAGAAGAAGTAGTTGGCGAAATTCTCGACGAAACGGACATTACCGAAGAGCTGATTACGCGCATCGGAAAGAATCAAATCTTGGTCAATGGAAGGACTGAGGTGCGAAAAATAAATGAGTTTTTTAGGAGGAGGATCAGGCGGAGGCGGTGGCGGAGGCCAAGTTCAGAATGTAATTTCTGAACCTTAT
>JACZQL010000474.1 GCA_022545745.1 Deltaproteobacteria bacterium
TCGATGAGCACGCGGATTCGTGCCCTCTTGTGGGGGTCCTGTGGCATCAACGGAGGAGTCGGGTATTGTTCATCGAGATACTCATTGATGATGCACGACTCAAAGAGCACCCTCTGCCCATCGATGATCACGGGCACTTTTCCATAGGGGTTGAGCTTGAGAAACTCGGGCTTTTTCTGTTCCCTCTTTCGCAGATCAACCGGCTCAATGTCGTAGGAGAGTCCCTTTTCGTGTAGAGCGATTTCCACCCTTTGACAATTGGGCGAGGGACCAAAATCGTATAGTTTGATGGCCATGGCCTGCTCCAAACACTTTAACTACTGGAACGCATCATTCATGGTCGGCGAATTTCGCCACCTACTTCATGAACAGTTCTTTGAGCAAGGCTCTTTCCTGAGGGGATGCCGCCATCACATTCGCCATCAGATCCTGCAAAACCTTGCCCTGGACAGGGTCCAGCTCGGTTCGAAAGACTCGCTTTGATTCACTTTTATACTCGGGGCTAGTGACTGTAGCCCAGAACGCATCACGCAGGGTCTTGACACGGTCTGCGGGCACCTTGGGTGGAGCCACATAGGGCCGGCCTCCCACTTGACCGGCACTAATTAAGTTAACGAGTGGCCTGTCGTCAGGAGCCGCCAATTCCAAGACCGTGGGGACATCCTTAATGCGAGGATGCCTCTTGAAAGTGGACGCTTTTGGATCCCACACTCCAGATTGAACGAGAATCGTCACCCGGTCCTTACTCAGCCAGTCCCCGACAGAACTGAAAGCCGCCGTCATAGTAATGCCGGCGAAGCCGTCCAATTCCCCTTGCTCCACAGCCATCTTGATTCTGGCGGTGCCTCGATATCCGCTAATCAGGTGGATATTGAGTTCCAAGACACGGTTGATGAGCGCCCCAAACTGGTGAGAAAGGCCCGCCTTCGAGCCGTAACCAAAGTTCGGGCGCGTGGTGGCTGATTTTATCGCCTTCAAATCCCGGAATTCCTTTACGTTGCGCACCATGGCAACCATCACTTCCCCATTGGTACTCCCAATCCAGTTGACATATTTTAAGTCATACTGGACGACTTTCCTGCCTACCAACTGCTGCACGTGAACAGGTAGACTGGCCAGGATGGTCAACCCGTTGGGCTTGACTACATTGTAAAGGTAGTTGGCAGCGATAACCCCGCTACCACCAGGCATGTTCTGGACAATAATTTTGGGATTGCCAGGAAGATGCTTGCCAAGATGGCGAGCTATTACCCGGGCATGAGTATCAAAGCCGCCACCAGGATTGGTACCGACTAAAATGCGCACGGTCTTTCCCTGAGTGAAAGCCACCGCCGTGCCCATTGTGTAAACGAGCACCGCGGCGACCACGGCGATTGTTGTAAGCAGAAAACTTAATTTTTTCATAGCCTTCCTCCTATTTATTAAATCTACCCCTGAGGTCGTCTAGGTCTATTTTTGAGCGTCCATAGCACACGCGGGTGCGACCCTAACATAGTCCGTAGGGTCATGTCCATAGCAAGCAAAACAGACCTCGGAGAACCCGACCGCGCAACGAAGTCCCCCGTTGACAGCCACTGGAAAACGGTTATTGTTAGGCACGGGTTCCTGACAAATTCAATTCGGTATCATGCCAGGGAGGGTGCTCTGTGAAACCAAAATTTCGTGGAATTTACATTCCTCTACTCACGACCTTTACCGAAGAAGGTGAGGTGGATTTCGAAATCGTTGGAGAACTCACGGAGTTCATGATCGATGCTGGAGTCCATGGTCTTTTTGTTTTGGGGTCGACCGGGATGGGCCCGGCCATGACAACCAAACAGCGAATCGAAACCGCGGAGTTTGTCGTCAAACGAGTCAATGGCAGGATGCCCATCATTATGCACGTGGGTACAGCAGACCTGCAGACCACTGTGGAGCTGGCGCGGCATGCGGACGGGCTTGGTGTGGATGCGGTGGCGGTAGTCCCACCTTTCTATTACACGGATCATACGCCGTGGGAGATCACTGCTCATTATAAAGCCGTAGCTACTGCCATCAAAAGTCCACTTTTCCTTTACGACAATGTTAAATACTCAGGTTTTCGATTTACCCCTGCCTCAGTAAAAAAGCTTAAAACTGAGGTCCCATCTCTTTGTGGGATGAAGGCAAGCTTTGTCCCTCAGGCTCAATTGCTCGAATACCTGGAGGTGATGCCGGCGGATTTCGCGCTCATGTCGGGGAATTCTATCTTCTTGTTGCCCGCTGTCCCCCATGGCTTGAGCGGCACGATTCCACCGCAAACCTTGCACATACCGGAGTTGCTTGTTGCGTTGTGGAACGCTATTGAGTCCAAAAGATACGTTGAGGCTGTCGCATTGCAAAAGAAGGCGGATGACTTTGGCAATACTATAGCTAGGCTGGGAGCACGATTTGGCCGTTCCGCCTATCGCGAGGCCTTGCGGTTGCGTGGATTTAAGATCAAACGCTACCCCCGCTGGCCAGCGGAAGACCTCACGGGGG
>JACZQL010000475.1 GCA_022545745.1 Deltaproteobacteria bacterium
TCCCCCTCGACTCCTACTCGGAATATCTATCTTGCCCTTCTGGAGAGCCGTACCATGCGACAGGAGGTGATCAGTCACTTTAAGGAAAAATGGAGTCCGTCGGTTAACTCTCTCATTATGGAAACGGACATATCCTCATCGAAAAAGGGAATTATATCTGTAACGGTTGAGGCTCAGGATCCCGGGCTTTCAGCCGAGGTTGCTAATTTTTATTTCGAGAATCTTTCAGGCTTAATGGCAAAACGAAAGAAGGCCACAGCCACAATCAAGAGGGATTACTACGAGCGTCAGCTTAATCGAACAAAGCTGGAACTTAAGAAGGCTCAGGATGACCTGATCAGGTTTCAGGAAAAGAACAGATATATTGGCCTTGATCCTGCCACAAAGAGCGCTATTGCGATGGGGGCAATAAACGCGGGTAGTGTCATGGCCCTCGAAATGGAGCTCAATTTACAGCGCAAGTATATCACCGACCAGCATCCCCAGATGATTGCTCTGAAACAGCGTATCTACGAGGCTAAGAGACTCGTCTCCCACCAGCTCTATGGAGATCCCCAGCCTCTCCCGCCCGAGAGTCCAGGAGCTCCACCCAGACAGGAGTTCTTTGTTGCGAAGGCTAAGATGACCCCGCTTCAGTTCAAGCTGATGGAAGTGTATCGAGAGCTCACGTTCCGGCAGTCCGTCGAGAATTCTATTCATCAGAATATAGAATCGCTCAAATACGGCATTGATAATCCCGCCTCAATTTATATTGACTGGTTGGACCGTGCCATCCCTCCAGGAGGACCATTCAGACCTATTACCAGTTACAATATTGCGGCGGCAGGTGTAGGAAGTTTAATCATTGGAATTCTTCTAGCGCTTTTCCTGGAATATATTGAGCGAATAAGAGTTTTGGAACAGCGCAGGCAGCAAACGGTGAATAGTAAATAGGAGATTGAGGCGAATTTCCCGTTTGCTGTTTGCTTTTGACCTTTTATTTTTCACTAATCACAAATCATTGTTAAGTAATCATGTTTGATGTTGCGGTGGTAGGGGGTGGGCCAACTGGTTGTTATGCGGCATCACTACTGGGCCAACGAGGCCTTGATGTCCATGTTTTGGAAGAGCACTCGGTCATCGGTGAACCCGTTAACTGCTCCGGCGTTATTGGAGCTGAAGCCTTTGCGACACTGAGGCTTCCTGACTCTCTCAAATTGGGGGAGATTAGCCGCCTTACCCTTGTCTCGCCTTCCAAATTAGAAGTCAACTTCTCACCCCAGTCTCCTCTTGCCTATATTGTCGATCGAGCAGCCTTTGACCGAGTCATGGCTGATAAGACCTCGACAGCCGGTGTCACCATTCATCTAGGAGCTGCGGTTGTTGACTTGCATGTGATGAATGGATGTGTGGAGTTGGATGTAAAGGAAAACGTCAATAGTCAAGAAAAAATTGAAGTTCGAAATTCGAAATTCGGAAATGGTCATAGAAAGATAAAGGCGGGGATGGTGATTTTGGCCGGCGGGCCTCATTACAAGCTACAGCGAAAGCTGGGTATGGGAGAGCCCCGCCGTTTCCTTAGGACGGCGCAGGCAGAGGTGGAGGTTCAGGGTATCAAGGAGACAAAGGTCCTCATGGGCTCTCAGGTAGCCCCAGGCTCTTTTGGATGGATTGTCCCTTTCCAAAGAGGAGGCAGCGAATTTGCGCGGATCGGTGTCAGCTCGAAAACAAGTGCGCTTCCTTATCTGAAGACGCTGTTTGAAGAACTCCGGTCACAGGGTCATTTGCGTTCTTCCAATCCTCCCATTCGATCATGGCTGATCCCTATCACTCCGATCCGACGGACTTTTGCCGAGCGTGTTCTGGCTGTGGGCGATGCCGCAGGACAAACCAAGCCAACTACCGGGGGAGGGATCTTCTATGGTCTACTCTGTGCTGAGGCAATCGCCCAAACTGCTGCAGGGGCCTTTGAGAAGGGCGATTTTAGTTCGAATGCACTTCGGACTTATGAGAAGAAGTGGTGGAAGCGATTAGGGAAGGAGATCAGGATTGGCACGCTCTTCCGCCGTCTTGCAGAGCGACTAACCGATAAAGAGATTGACGGTCTCTTCCGTGTTGTCCAGTCGGATGGGATCCTTCGTGCAGTGACTCACAAGGCCCGATTCGACTGGCACAAGGACGTCATCTATTTTGCCTTACGTCACCCGGCATTGGGGCGAATATTTCTTAAGGGACTGTTCAGAAAGTGAAAAATGAGTAGTGAGTAGTCATCGGCAAAAAGTCAATGGTGAATAGTAAACCCCGTACCACGGACTTACGTCCGTGGCTTTGGGGCGCTGCCCTTACAGGGAGGTCGGAACATTCACCCCGTACGATTGTGGTCGAGGTTGGGATTGAGATCGTTCGGGGTTCATCCCCGCGTTTACCCCGTTCCAACCGTGCTGGATAGAGGACGCATCGTTTTCTCACGACGGAGTTGGAACGGGGCTTACGCACAGGGCTTTCTGTCGTT
>JACZQL010000032.1 GCA_022545745.1 Deltaproteobacteria bacterium
GCATCAACAGATCACTCCCTTTGACGAGGGTCGTCTCGGGGGATGGATTAGTCTCCACACGGCCGTTTTGTTGAATCCCAATGACGTTGAGACCTGTACGGGAGGCGATTTTACTTGCTGCCAGCGTCTGGCCATCCAGAGCCGATGGGAGGGGAACGGCGAACAGCTCGACCCCTTCTCCTAGCATTACTAATTCATGACCTTGCACGAGCGAAAGGACGTATTCGGCGCCCAGGGAGGCGTAACTGAGGGCAAAGTCTGCGCCCGCGCGGTGAATGGCTTCGATGTTTCTCTCATGCGTGATCCGACTGACGATGCGTAGCTCCGGGTTGAGGCGGCGGAGATAAACGGCAAGGTAGATGTTCATCGCGTCATCGTTTGTTGTGAGGATCACCGACGGCGCCTCTCTCAAGCCAGCTCCCATGAGGACTTCTCGATCTGCCGCATCGCCGATAAACAGCCGGTCTGGGATATCACCGATCCGCTCCCGAAGTGACTCGTCGCGTTCCACTAAGTACACCGGGATGCCCTTCCTTTTTATTTCACGTGCCGTTGCCCGGCCCACCTTGCCTCCGCCAATGACCATCACCGGGTTGTAGTTTGTGTCGTAGATGACCAGCAGGGCGTCCAGTTCGAGAATTTGCTTTTTAGTCCCCACCACCACGGGGACACTGTAGTTTGAGAGGTAGGTCTCGGGGTAAGCCGGATTGAGCCGCCCGCGTTCCCAGACGGCAACGATGTTGACACCGGTGGCCTCCCTTAACTGCGTTTCCCGAATGGTGTGGCCCGCCAGCGGGGTATTGTGGACTGGAAACTCAGCGATCTGTAAGTCTCTGAAGCTGCCAATGACATGGGATTGAGCATGCCCAGTGTTGACCCGATTGGCTAAACGCTCCCCCAATCGTTGCTTCAGAGGCAGTACATGCGTGCAGCCGCTCAGTTCCAGGATATCGGTGGAGTCTTCGTGTTCAATAATGGCGATAATGGGCACATTGGGTGCCACCTCCCGGACCGTTAGGGTAATGTTGGTGTTGATCGTGTCCGCGCAATTGGCAAATACCAGCCGAGCTTGCGATGTCTGAAGTGCCTGGTAGGTTGACCGGCTGTCCACCTCACCCGTGATCACCGAGATGCCGTCTCTGTGCTTGCCTGCAGCTTCTGTGGGATCGGGTTCGATCACGTAATATGGGATGCCGTAGAACTGGAGTCTGTCAATGAGTCCGGGGGCGATGGTGTCGTAGGTGCAAATCACCACGTGCCCTTTTGCATTCTCCCGAGCTTTGCGAGGCGCCTGCTGCCGCACCCGCGCTTCGAGCCAGGGTGCATAGAAAAAGCGGATGAACGTAAAGGGAAGCACAATCAAGAGGAGCACAATGCCCGACAGCAGCACTAAGATACTGAACGCCCGCCCGATGTCGCTATGGAAGATAATATCTCCGAATCCGAGCGTGGTCATCACCGTCAGGGTCCAGTAGATGCCCGTGATCCAGGAGTGCGTCTGCCCTTCCGCGTGCAGCATGATCAAGTGGAAAACCACGGAATAGACTGCGATGACGCAGAGCAGAAAAATGAGGTACTTGATCAGAGCCCGAGTATTTTGACGTGCGCCCGGCTCGGTGAAAAAGTATGCCATCTCGCTAGGGATAAACTTCATAACTGCCTTTTACCCCGTCTCTATTACAGGCTTCTTAAGCGTGTCTGTCAAGGAGAGTCAACACGAACACCAGGGATCAATTGTCCTGTACGCATGGGAGGGATGCTGATCATTACCAGCTATTTTCTGACAGCGGCCATTTCCGCCGTCTCCGGATTGCAATAGATAAATGAAGCCTTGTTCCCTATATTCGTGGCCCAATATTCATGGAGGTACCAAATTTCAATAATAAGATTGCATCAATGGGTGTCAAGTTATTTGTGTCAAACCCGCGGTGAATTTGCAATCATTACCTTTCGAGGAGTTGCTGACCTTTGGAGTGTAGGCTAGACTTCTTAATTTGGTGGAAAGGGACGGAAGTTGACCCTCGAACCGTAGGAGGACCCGAGATGACCAAGGAAGATTTGTTTAACCAGGGAATGGACCTCTTGGCTGAGGGCAAATTGGAGGAGGCCCTGGAAGCCTATAAAAAGGCCTTGAATTTAGCTCCGAATTATGAGGACGCGTTGAATGCCCTGGCCATGGTCTATGCCAACTTAGACAGGCTTGACGAGGCCATTGAGGTTGGCAAGAAACTGATCCAGGTCAGCCCGGAAGATGAACTGGCCCACACCAGCCTTTCGATTTTTTATCAGCGCAAAGGGATGATAGCGGAGGCTGAGGAAGTTGGGGCCAAGGCCAGAACCCTGGGTTGGAAGAGGGAGCTCCAGGAGAAAAAAAAGGGAGAGGAGTGAGAAGAGCGGTACGGCCTTCGGTCTAACGAAACTTATGTCGGTCCGCATGACATTGATACGTCTTTTGGAAAGGCTCCTTCCCCTGCCTACAACCTCCTTCCATGAAGGCTTTGTGAGTTCCTTCATATGTGAAGAATTGAAAAATTCTGGCTTTGATCCCCAACTGGATCGTTATGGCAATATTAAGGTTCGCTGGGGAGCAGAGGAGAGTCGCGTAGCGTGGGTTGCTCATATGGACCATCCGGGATTTGAGATTATCGAGGCGAGTGGAAACCGAGCAGAAGCTCAATGGTTCGGAGGCGTGGATCCGAAATACTTCATGGGTGCTAGGGTGGTGATTTACCAGCAATCTTCGGGCGTAGTCAGTGCCAAGGGGTGGGTGGAAGACATCTCAAAAAACAGTCAGGGGCGGGTCGACAAAATGACGCTGCGAGTCGAGGGGAACGTGGATAAAGGAGATTTTGGCACTTGGGACCTTGTGCCGTATCGCCGCCGGGGGGAATTGATCTATACCAAAGGGGCCGACGATTTAGTGGGATGCGCGGTGATGATTGCCGCCCTCAATGAGATCAAACAAAGGGGTCTCAAAAAGGGGATTTTAGCACTCTTTACTCGGGCCGAAGAAATAGGGTTCATCGGCACCTTGGGAGTCCTTGAGCATGGGTGCATTTCTCCCACCACGAAAATGATCTCCATCGAAACCAGTAAGGCCTTGCCTGGAGTTCGTCTGGGTTCTGGCCCCGTGATCCGACTGGGTGACCGGACGAGCATGTTTCATCATCAGATGGTTCTTTTTATGGACCATGTGGCACGCGACGAACAGAAAAAGGATCGTGATTTTTCGTATCAACGCAGGGTTATGGATGGGGGTACCTGCGAGGCGACACCCTTCCAGTTAAAGGGCTACGTGGCTGGGGGGATAGCCATTCCGCTGCGCAATTACCATAACCAGGGCGGAAAAGTGATCGCGCCTGAAGGGGTCCACCTGCGGGATGTTGAAGGGAGCGTACGACTTCTTGTTCAAACGCTCCGGAGAATCGATGAATTTGAAGTCCCTGTAGACGAGATCCGTCGGAGGTGGGATGGGGCATGGCAGAAGTACAATGGCCGATTGCAAGGGAGAGAAAAGACGAACTGAGCCCATGGAACAGCGAGGCCTCTGCCTCTTGCTTAATGCAGTTGGGCTAAATTACATTAGGATTGGGGCGAAAACGGGTGGATGTCGAGGAGGTCGGGCAACATTGATCCCTCGGGAGAAACGGAGTATGGTAAGCATCTTTATATCACAAGGGAGAGGTGGCGATGATTCCAAAGGAACTCACCATTGAGAAGATTCAGGAAGTCTTGAGAAAACAACAGTATATCTGCGACAGGAGCCTGGCCACTGTGATCTTTCTCTCCATTCAATTGGGGAAGCCCGTGCTCTTGGAGGGGGAGGCCGGGGTTGGCAAGACTGAGATCGCCAAGGTCCTGGCTGAGGTCATGGAATCGCGCCTGATTCGTCTCCAGTGTTATGAAGGCTTGGATGCGAACACAGCACTCTATGAATGGAACTATCCCAAGCAGATGCTGCGCATCAAGTTGGAAGAAGTAGGTGAAGGTAACCGAAAGAATCTGGAGACGGAGATCTTTACCGAAGAGTATCTTGTGAAAAGGCCGCTGTTAGACGCGATACAAAGCGATGGCTCGACGCCGCCAGTTCTGTTGATCGACGAAATCGATCGCGCCGATATGGAGTTTGAAGCCTTTCTATTAGAGGTCCTTTCTGATTTTCAAATTACCATACCGGAGATCGGGACCATCCGGGCCAAGCAGCGTCCCTATGTATTTCTGACCTCCAACCGGACTCGAGAAATTCATGACGCCCTGAAGCGGCGATGCCTTTACCACTGGATCGAATACCCCACCTTCGAAAAGGAATATGAGATTATCATCACGAAGTACGAACAGGTGGGAGAGCTTTTGGCCAAGCAGATTTGTGCCTTTATGCAACAGGTCCGACAGATGAATTTCTACAAGCGCCCGGGTGTGGCGGAGACCCTCGATTGGGCCTCTGCCCTGATGGCCCTCCATCACGAGCAACTGGATGAAAAGACCCTGGAGGAAACCATGGGGTGCGTTTTTAAATACAAAGAGGATCTTCACCATCTGCGGGAAGAGGTGGCGAGCAAGAAGCTGGATTTGGGTGGGATTCTCAAAGAGCCTGCGAGGTTACAATCCTAAAATGTCGACCGAGCAACCCTCCGATCAAGATATTGTCAAGGCGGTACAATCCTTTGCCAAGGTGCGCGGAACGGGACTGTTGCCCAATTTGCTGGCCTTTGGTCGAGTGATGAAGGACCTGGGGTTCAGGGTGGGGTTGAGTCAGGTGATGGATGCCACCCGGTCCCTTGAGTTCGTGGATATCGGACGTCGGGAGGACTTTTACTCAGTTCTACGTTCGAACCTGATCTCTGAAAGGGAGCAGATGCCCCTGTTCGACCGTGTCTTTGAATGTTTCTGGAAGGGCATGACTTCATCCGAGGAGTCCGGGGAGTCCGAAGAGTTGGTGCTGCCCTCTTCGATGTCCCGCGAGGGATGGGATGAGCCCGGAGAAGTTCAAGAGGAGACTACAGAGGTCGCCAGCGGCGAGGAGGATCAGACCGAGGAAGGAGATCCCTTTTCGCTTCCCACCTATAGTCCCCAGGAAATATTAAACCGCAAGGACTTCAGTGAGATGGGGATCGAAGAGAGTCGGGCCATCAGCCGCGCGATTCTTCTCATTGCTTCGAAGATCGCCACACAGGTGAGCCGTAGGAAGAAGCGCGCTGTCAAGGGAGATGAGATAGATCCACGCGGGACCATGAGAAAGAGCATCAAGTACGGGGGAGAGCTCATCGAGCTCGTCATGCGCAAGCGCAGGATTAAGAAAACCCGCATCGTCCTCCTGTGCGACGTGAGCGGTTCGATGGACTGTTATAGCCGGTTTTTGATCCAGTTCATGTATGGCCTTCAGAACGAGCTTTGGGGTGTGGAGACCTTCGTGTTCAGCACCTCCCTTACCCGTATCACCCATATGATTCGTACCCGGGACATTATGAATGCCCTGGAGAGAATTTCCAGTGATGTGCTGGGCTGGTCCGGGGGAACGAATATTGGCCGCTCCCTTTCCACCTTCAATAGGGAGTTTGCCCCTAGTCTGGTCACCCATCGGACCGTGGTGGTGATCATCAGTGATGGTTGGGACCGAGGGAATGTGGCTTTGCTGGAACAGGAAATAATAAACATAAAGAGGCGGTGCCACAAAGTGATCTGGCTCAATCCCCTCTTGGCCAGTAAGGACTACCAACCCCTGTGTAAAGGAATGCAGGCGGTGCTTCCTCATTTGGATTACTTTTTGTCAGTTCACAATGTTCAGAGCCTTGTTGCGTTAGGCTCCACGATGCAACGACTCGTCGCTTAGGAGGTCGTCAGATGGATGACATTTATGACCAGATCAAAGAGTTTTTAGACAAGGGAGAAACCCTAGCCGTTGCCACCATCGTCTCCACTCGTGGGTCCACCCCAAGGGAGGTGGGGGCGAAGATGGCGGTGACTGCTTGGGGAGAAATCTTGGGAACCATTGGTGGCGGATGTGGAGAGGCGGATGTGCGGCGGGAAGCCATCGAGGTCATTCGCACGCGGAAGCCCAAGGTCGTGCAGGTGGATCTCCTTGACGATATCTCTTCGGATAGCCCCGCCGTCTGCGGTGGCATTATGAACGTCTTCATCGATCCTTGGTGGAAGGGCGCAGAAGAGACTCCGAAAAAGAATGAGCGAGTTGATTGAAGAGCTGATCAGCATCCAGAAGGCGCGTGTCTCTGCGGTGTTGGCAACGGTGGTGGATGCGGGGAAAGACGGCCTGGTGCAATCCGGGGCGAAGTGTCTCGTTCGTGACGGGCGGGTTCAAGCCGGAACCATCCAAGATCAAGGGCTCCAGGCCGCGATCCTCAAGGAAGCGGAAGCCCGGTTGAAGGATGAGAGATCCAAGCTTGTTTCCTTGGATCTCCCATCACCTGGCGGCAAAGTAGAGGTCTACTTTGACGTGATGCTTTCGCCCCCAAAACTCATCGTGGTGGGGGCGGGCCACATTGCCGTTCCGTTAGCAAAGTTTGCCAAGCTATTGGATTTCCATGTCACGGTCATCGACGATCGCATCCTGTTTGCCAACCGAGAGAGGTTCCCGGATGTGGATGAAGTGGCGGTAGGGGATATGGCGGAGACCCTCAAGGGAATATCCATCACTCCGTTCACCTATATTGTCCTCATCACCCGAGGCCATAAGTATGATGAGCCCTGTCTCCGTGAGATCATGCATAGTCCGGCCAAATACCTTGGGATGATCGGTAGCAAGAGGCGTGTTAAGGCGTGTTTCCATCGGTTTAAGGAGGAAGAGAAGTTCGCCGAAGAGATTATTCAAAGAGTCTATGCCCCCATCGGCTTGGATCTCCATGCGGAGACCCCTGAGGAGATCGCCGTAGCGATCATCGCGGAGATCATCCAGGTTCGGCGAGGGGGAGGAAAGGGCGGGTCTCTGTCAAGGCATTGAAATAAGTCAATAGTCAATCGTCAAAAGTCAATGTTGAACAGTGAAATGAATCGTGAGTAGCGAACAGCAAATGGCAAATAGTAGAAAGAGAAGACTGAGCAGTGACAGTTGGAGGGTGGGGAGAGGACTATTAACTTTTAACAAGTTGATAATGGCGGACGACATACATTTCACTCAAGGGTAATGGCGACCAGCACAAAGATCACCGGAGTCGTGTTTACGGATTTAGGCCAGGGGGCTTCCTTTATGGGCTTGGAGTGGGTCCAACGGGTCATCCGAGAGAGGATGGGTTTTGCCCCTCATCCAGGGACACTAAATTTGCGTCTCGAGTCCCCTGAAGAGATGGAACTGTGGAAGGATCTGCGAATGTCTCTGAAGGGAGTTGATGTTCCACCTGCCGAAGCTTCCTTTTGTCATGCTCGCTGCTTCCTGGCCCGGATTGAGGGACCCTCCGGGGGTCAAAAGGATAGTAAGACGGTTGCTGTCCTGGTCCCCGAGGTGGATAATTATCCTCCGGATAAGCTCGAGGTCATCGCTCCTTTTCATGTCAAGGACACCCTTGATATAAAGGACGGGGATCGGCTGACTTTAGAATTGATTCGAGAATAGAAGTAGAAGGAGGATTTCTTTGCGTCGTCTTATCATCGGTCTCTCTGGTGCCACCGGGGCCATTTACGGCATCCGCATGCTCGATGTTCTCTCCAAGGTCGAGGATGTCGAAACGCACCTGGTGTTGACCCGTGCGGCCAAAATGACCATCCAGGTGGAGACTCCGTATTCTGTAAAGGATGTGGAGTCCCTGGCGGACCATGTACACGACATCAACAATGTGGGAGCGAGCATAGCCAGTGGCTCTTTCCGTACCGAGGGCATGGTCATCGCCCCTTGTTCTATGAAATCTATGGGGGGGATTGTCCTTTCAGTGGGTGGGGACCTTTTGGTCCGGGCAGCCGATGTGGTGCTCAAGGAAAGAAAGAAGCTTGTCCTGGTCACGCGCGAGACCCCCCTTCATTTGGGCCATCTGGAAAGTATGGTTTCTCTGACGCGCATGGGCGCGATCATCTTTCCTCCGGTCCCAGCCTTCTACCACCGTCCGAAGACCCTCGACGATGTGATCAACCAAACCGTCGCCCGAGTCCTCGACCAGTTCGATATTGATCTCAAGCTGTTTCAGCGATGGGATGATGATCAGATGAAGCGCCATCCCGATGCTGCGAAGGACACGGATTCCAGTCTAAAGGCATCGAACCCAACTGGGCCGCAGGGGGCCGGAAAGTCTGTTCCTGTGGTTGGCGATAGGCAGCGCAGGCCAGCCGTGAAGCGGCGCGGATGAGCTCATCTCCGCCATACCATGGCACCCAAAAAGGGTAAAAAGGCCCTCTCGAAAACGCAGCAAAGAAAGAAGGAGCACCTCGAACTCTGTCTAGAGGACGAGGCCGTTGCATTCCCTCACAGTACGGGCTTGGACAATTACACCTTTGTTCATAACGCCCTTCCCGAATTGGACATTGCTGATATCGACCTCGGGACAACTTTCCTCCGAAAGGGACTGAAGGCCCCTCTGTTAATTTCCTCAATGACCGGGGGATTTGATTTGGCACAAAAGGTCAATCGAAACCTGGCAAGCGCGGCTCAGCACCTGGATCTGGCCATGGGGTTGGGGGCTCAAAGGGTCGCG
>JACZQL010000476.1 GCA_022545745.1 Deltaproteobacteria bacterium
TTCCAAAAGTTGCTTAAATTCCCCGAGTTTTCTCTCCGTCATGTTCAGTTTTTCCAATGGAAGTGGCTCACTGGAACTCAGGATGCGCAGGACCACATCTTCATTGTCAATGCCTTGGGTTGGAATGGTAGCGACACGCAGTTCGATCTCCCTATCCTGGTGGCGAATTTTAATTTTGCCATCCTGGGGTTTCCGCCGCTCGGATATGTCTAGACGAGACATAATTTTAAATCGAGATGTCAGAGCCCTTCGATAACTGGGTGGAACTTTCTGATACTCATAGCAGTTCCCATCCACGCGAAATCGAATGACAGTATCTTTCTTATCCGAATAGGGTTCAATGTGGATATCCGAGGCTCCGGCCTGGTAGGCGTCAATAATGATCTGGTGGGCCAGGCGGACAATCACATTGTCGTTCATGTCCAGAAGGGGCCCTTCCGATTGGTCCGCTGCGTCCTGTTCTTCGCTTGCCAATTCTCCGATGATGGATGCAATAGAATCTTGGCTGGCCCCCGGGCTAAGATCGGTCGTCAATGAATTCACAACTCTTAGGATATCCTCACGCAGCGCAACGGAAAATTTAATTTCCTTTACTGGAAAGAGACGCTTGATGTCTTGGATCTTTTGAAAGGAATTTGGGTCGTCAATCAGGACTTCAATGGTATCGCCATTGCAGCGCATGGGAACCCAAAAATTGGCCTTGAGATAACTGGGGTTAATGTTTTTCACCAGCTCAGGTGGAATAAAACTTTTCCCTTCATTTTCGATAAAGGGGCACTTGTAAAAGAGGCTCAGGGACTTCCCAATCTCCTTTTTCTCAATCTTGTATTTCGCCATCAAAACAGACTCAACCGCCTTTTGCTGTTCTCGCGCTTCTGTGATGGCAGTGTTCAGTTCATCTTGAGTGATGAGATTGGATGATACAAGGGTGTCGAATTTTGTAGGTTTTTTCTTGGAGAGTTGGTATTGATTGTACAGGGCGATGCCAAGGGTCCTGCCGATTTCCTGAATTTTGTCCTCGTCCTCCTTAGTAAAATGGTCTTCGCTCTTTTTATTCATGAGCTGGACCACCCCCGTGAGCAAATTAGTATTGGCCAATGCGGGGACCGTGAGCATCTGTTTCGTTCTGAAGCCGGTTTTCTTGTCCCAGGAGTCATCAAAGGATAGTGAGGGGCTGACTCTGGTCAATTCCTCTTTGTCATAGGCGTCAGTGAGATTGACGATCACCCGGTTTTTGGCAACAAATCCTGCAATGCTCCCTTCGTCCATGGGGACTCGGATTTCCTTAATTTCTCCCAGGCCTTCCATGTCCACAAACCGGGAGTAGATCTCCCGCTTATCGAAATCCAAGGCATAGAGGGTGATTCGTTCGGCGTCAACCAGGTTAAGGATCTCATCCATTAACTCGACGAATATTTGATCAAGATCCTTGGCCGCATGAATTCGGTTGGTAATCTGCCTTACCTGCTCCGAATAGGCCACCTGCTCCTTTAGATCATTGACGGTTTCTTTAGAAAACAAACGAGGTTTTAAGCGCGCCTGAGGTTTCATATCCGTAGTTTAGGATACCAAATTTCAGCCCTAATCGTCTAACGGTGGCTTCAAGGGGCTGTACCGAAGTCACTCAAAACTGGTGGTCCGCGCAGAGGGAAGGAGGGTAGTGATCTGAAGGTTGAAATGGGGCTTTGCAACGGAATTAGGCGAGTTACATACGGGCTGCCTTTGAGGCTAGCCTAACCGTAGACTGACTAGTTTTCGGGTTCCTGCGGAATCACTGCCTAGCCCATTGGGCCTGCGCGAGTGTTCTCACCCGAGGAGTTCCAGGCGGTAAATTTGCTGGGTCGTCAAAGTCGGCATCGTAGCTCCAGACCCGATTGGGGGCTTGATATATTGGAGACCCGTAATTCCAAGCTCCTATCGCCTGCTGACTTTCCCATAGATTAATGATCGAACCTCTTAACACAAAGTTGACCCCACTCCAGTTCTCTAGAAAACGAGGGAGGTTCTCTAAACCCCCGTTGTAATCTCCAACACTTGTAATGGTGTCTCCCGTTACCAGGGCGGCATTCACTGTGGTTGGGGTCGCTACCCGATTGCTGAAGGGGCTACTCGCATTAATGGCATTGTCGTCATCCCAATTATTAGAGAGGAAGGTAATCGTATCCCCTACCAGGGCTGCTCCCTTTTTGTTATTCGTATTGTAATTCCCTTTGACATAAATAGGAGTATCAGATGCCACCGTGAGCCCGTCTGCCGGACCTAGAGTCGCGCAGTTGACAAGCCGTAAGGCCTTAAGAATTCCCGGGTTGTCCTGAGTATCGGAGACATAAAGAATACCATTATCTAGTTCAATATCTCCTAGGATATTACAGTCGATTTGTCTGACGTTGACAGGCTTATTTTCGCGATAGTCAAAAAAGCTTGCCGTAGAAACCGCTCCAGGGGGTAAAGTTAGCTGAGTACCATTCCTGTTATACGCAATGC
>JACZQL010000033.1 GCA_022545745.1 Deltaproteobacteria bacterium
AGAACTGCTGCGCGAATTGTACTACGCAACCGAGGATGTGTTGTCCGGCGGCCAGTTGACCCAAGCCCACAGCACGCGTGTCGAGGCGGCCAAGGACGCACGGAGGACCCGCCTCACCGACTGGCCGGAAGCCGATATCGAGGCCCAGTTTGGGCGGGGTTATCCAGGTTACTGGCTGACTTTCGATGCTGAAACACACGAGCGTCAGGCGCGCATCATGCGCGCCGCCGAAGTGGAAGCTCGTCCGCTAACCGTCGAAACTCGAGTCGTGGGCGACCTCGATGTGACGGAAGTGACCATCTACACGCAAGACCATCCCGGTCTGTTTTCGCGCATCGCCGGGGCCATGGCGATGAGCGGGGCAAGCATCGTCGATGCGAAGATCTTCACCATGACCAACGGGATGGCGCTCGACGTCTTCGAGATCCAGGAGGAGGTGATCGAGTTGATCGTCGGCGCGCTCGCGCCCAAGGTGACCGCCGTCGAGCGCGCGAGCGCCGCCCGCCGCGCCACGGAAAATATCAACGCCTACGATGCGTTCCTGCGCGGCACACACCATCTGGCTACCCATTTGGACGTCATGGCCGAATCGGAAAGCGCCTTGCTGGAAAGCCGCCGATGGTTTCAAAAGGCCATCGAGCTGGACCCGAAAAACGCAGCCGCCTTGAATTATTTGGGTTACACCTATGCGGAGATGGGTATCTATTTGGACGAGGCTGAAGAGCTGATTGTCAGGGCGCTAAAGCTAGAGTCCAATGACGGGTTTTATATCGACAGCCTGGGATGGGTCTATTACCAGAAGGGTGATTATGGCAAGGCCGTAGAACAACTGGAGCGGGCAGTAGGTTTGGTCATTGATGACCCCACCATTATCGAGCATCTCGGAGATGCCTATGCAAAGCTTGGCAAATTACAACAGGCCATCCTGCATTATCGGGAAGCCCACAAGAATGCCAAAGAAAAGGATCAGTTGGAAAGAATCCAGCAGAAAATTCAGCACCTGGAGAAAGAAATTTGAGGTTATTTCAGTGGGAGCGAAAAGGCCTCTTTTTTTTGCAGTAGCTCTCATCGTTACGGGAATCACTATTGGGAGTTGTGCGCCAGTTGGCCCTTCCATTACCCTTCCTGATGGTGAACCCTCCCGGGGCTTAGGAACAGAAGAGCTCGTTCGAGGTCTTGCCAAAAGGGTGGATCAGGTTCGTTCCCTTCGAAGTCTATCCTTCGTCAACTATCGGAGCAAAGATGAGAAAGGTGGGTTTCGGGGGGCCCTTCTGGTTGATCGGCCCGATCGTCTGCGCCTGGAAACGCTCTCTCCATTGGGGGCCATACTCGTTCTAACTGCAAATGGGGACGAGATTGTGGCGTTCCTTCCCCGAAAAAGGATCCTCTATAGAGGGTCGAGCTCCAAGCGAAATCTCTTCCGCTTTACCAAGATCCCTCTGGAGTTGACCGAATTGACCTCCCTCTTGCTCGGCTTGCCGCCGGTGAAGATGGGCGGACCTTGGAAGGGCGAGAATCATGCGATATACCGACGTCTTCCGACCGGCGGGAGCGAATGGATCGATTTTGATCCAGCCCTGGGTATCCCGGTTCGATGGGATCGGCTGGATTCCGATGGAAACAAAGAGTTCAGTGCGGTTTTCTCCGATTTCGTTTCCACAACGGTTGGTTCCTTTCCCTTAAAAATCTCTATAGAGTCCGCCACTGAAGACAAGTCATGGGAAATACGCTACCGAGAACCGGAGGTGAATGTCCAAATCCCTGTGCCCCTCTTCGTGCAACAACGACCGAGCCATGTCAGAGAAATTCTCCTTGAATCTCTTGGCGGTTAAGGGGATAAGCCCCATGTCCTCGAAGAAATTTTTAATGACGCTCATTCTAGTGGTGTTGCTCCCGCTCGTTGGGTGCCAGGCCAAGGACCAGCAGCAGACCACTGAAACGGCCGTAGGGGACTGGCTGCTGGCGCACATGCTGAGTGACCCCGAACAGCTCAATCCCCTTACCAGCAACGACGGCGGGGCGAGTTCTATCCTGGGATATATCTTTCAAGGGCTCCTCACCCGTGATCCGCGCACCCTTGAGCTAAAGCCCCTGCTGGCAGAATCCCGGCCCGCCATTTCGGATGACAAGCTAAGCTATACATTTAAGATTCGCCGGGACGCCCACTTCCAGGACGGCCATCCCCTGACCGGTGAAGACCTGCTCTTCAGCATCAAGGCGATTAAGTGCCCCCTGGTCAATGCGCCCTTTCTACGCGTGTACTACGACTCGGTGGTGGATGCTCGGCTCGTCGATCAGTATACAATCCAATTTGTAACCAAGGAGCCCTATTTCCTTAATGAGAGTGTGCTTGGCGGTATTGATGTCCTGCCACGCCATTACTACGATCCGGAGGATCTCTTAAAAAAGGTAACTGTCCGGGATCTCAGCCGGGGTGGCTCTGGGTTACCCGAGGAGGTCAAGCGGTTCGCCGATCAATTCAACAAGAACTTCAACCGAAAACCCATGGGGAGCGGCCCCTATAAGTTCCTCAGGTGGAAAACTGGGCAGGAAGTCCTGTTGGAGCGCGATGATAATTATTGGGGCAAGGGGAAAGCCGGTATTGATCAGCCCTATCTCTACCTTTTCAGATTTCGGGTGATCAATAACATGGATGCAGCCCTCGTCAGCCTGAAGAGCGGGGGGCTGGATACGATGAGTTTGCAGCCTTTACAACACGTGAAGCAAACGAGTAGCAGTCGTTTTGAAAGCGAGTTTCAAAAGTTCATGTATTTCTCCCCCGGGTATACCTATATTGGGTGGAACAATGCCCATCCCATTTTCCGCGACAAGCGAGTCCGAAAGGCGATGACTTATCTGACCAACCGGAATCAGATGGTCAAAACGATTCTATCGGGTCTCGGCCAGGTGGTGGATAGCCCCATTTACTATTTCCGACCTGAGTATGACAAGACCCTCGAGAGCACTCCCTTTGACCCTGAGAGGGCCTTGGAACTGCTCAGAGAAGCTGGCTGGAGTGACACAGATGGAGACGGCGTGTTGGATAAGATGATTGATGGCAAGAAAGTACCATTCCGCTTTGAGATCAAATTTAACTCTGGGAACCCCACTCGCAAAAGCGTGGCGCTCATACTTCAGGATGAGCTTAAGAAGCACGGCATCGTGGCTACGGTGCGCCAGCTGGACTGGACCATCTATCTGGATGACGTTAGAAACCATCGTTTCGATGCCATGATCCTGGGATGGGGCATGAGCGTCAATGACCCGGACGCCTTTCAGGTCTGGCATTCTACCCAGGCGGCAAACAAGGGCTCTAACATGATCAGCTACAAGAATGCACAGGTCGACGAAATCCTGGAGACCTACCGGTCGGAGTTTGATCCGAAGAAGCGAATGGAGCTTTACCGAAAGTTCCAGCAGATTCTTCACGAGGACCAGCCCTACACGTTTCTCTTTATGCCAAAATCGGTTTCAGCGGTGCAGCGGCGCTTTCAAGGGGTGGAGGTGCTGCCCATCGGCGGGCTCCGGCGCCTGGAATGGTGGGTCCCCCTCGAATCTCAAAAATATACCAGCAAACCAACTGCTTAGTGAACCCAAAAGATGTGGCGCTATATCTTCCAGCGCATCCTCCTTTTCCTCCCGACCTTTATCGGGATCACCTTAATCAGTTTTCTGATTATGCGTCTCGCCCCGGGCGATCCGGCAGAGCTCCTTGCCGGTGGAGGCCTAGCAGCCGCAGGGGCTTCGGGGATATCCCTGGAGAAGCGAGGCGCCGTGGATCAGGCGCTGGCTCAGTGGCGTGCGCAATATGGGCTCGACCGCCCCCTCCACATTCAATATGGGATGTGGTTGAAGAACCTATTTGCGCTCGATTTCGGTGTGTCATTCAAAGATAATCAACCGGTCTTCGGTAAGATCCTCGACCGCCTCCCCGTCACCATCAAACTGAATATCTTGTCGATCTTCCTTGTTTACCTAGTGGCCATTCCGTTGGGGATCTATTCCGCTACTCACTCTTATTCCTTCGGCGATCAAGTCACGACCCTATTTGCCTTTATCCTTTTTTCATTACCTGTGGTTTGGGCTGGTACCATGGCCCTGACCTTCCTCTGCGGTGGAGACTTTTTCTATCTCTTTCCCCCGGCGGGGCTTACCTCTATTGATTATTCTCCCAACTGGCCACTTTGGGAGCGATTGAAGGATCAGGTGTGGCATCTCTTCTTGCCGGTTCTCCTGCTCTCCTATGCTCAGTTTGCGGGCTTATCACGCTACATGCGCACGGGCATGCGCGAAGTTCTGAGCCAGGACTATGTTCGCACCGCCAGGGCGAAAGGGCTTTCGGAAACAAAAGTTGTTTACAAGCATGTCCTAAGGAACTCGTTGATACCGATGGTCACCATCCTGGCCTCAATCCTTCCCGGCTTGATCGGTGGAAGTATCATCATAGAGACAATCTTTTCCATTCCCGGTTTAGGTCAACTGGGATACCAAGCGGTCCTGGCAAGAGATTACCCCACGATAATGGCACTGTTTACGGTGAGTTCCTTGCTGGCCCTGGTCGGTATTCTTCTGTCGGATATATTGCTAACCATGGTCGATCCTCGGATCGCCTTTGGTCGTCGGGAGCAATGAGTGGTGGGGTACACCAAGCCAAGCCATTGGGTTCCCTGGACAAGGCGAAATTATGGCCGTGAATAGTGGTCGTGGTGAGGGTTACTGGTCCTATGTCTGGAGGCAGTTCAAGCGCAACCGTCTTGCGGTCGTAGGGCTCTATGTGGTTGCAGCGCTTTTTGCGGTGGCCATCTTTGCCGACTTCTTGGCCAATGACAAGCCCTACTATTTGCGGTATCAGGATAGGACCTATTTCCCCATCTTCCGTAGTTATCTTGTTCGGTTGGGTGTGGGGAGTTGGCCGCTTGAGCTTCTCAACGTCAATTTTAAAGAGCTCGACAGCCAGCGAAGTATTTTTCCTCCTATCCCTTATCGGTCCAATGGTATTGATCTCACCGTTCCCTTTAGCAATCCGTCACAGACGCACTGGTTAGGAACGGATAAGCTCGGGCGCGACTTGATGGCAGGAATCATCCACGGGTCTCGGATATCCCTCTCCATTGGTTTTGTTGCCGTCGGCATCTCACTGGTGATCGGAATCGTTCTTGGGGCCCTGGCCGGGTTTTTTGGCTCCTGGGTGGATCTGGTGATTTCGCGGCTATTTGAGCTGATGCTGGCCATACCCACGTTCTTCCTGTTAATTACCATTGCGGCTCTGCTGCCGCCCAGTATCTTTCTTACGATGGCCGTCATTGGACTGACCAGCTGGGTGGGTATTGCTCGATTCACGCGCAACGAGTTCTTGAGGATACGGAATCTGGATTACGTGACGGCTGCTATTGCCCTGGGAGTCTCTAGCCGCAAGATCATGTTCCGTCATATCTTGCCCAACGCCTTGGCCCCAGTGATGGTTTCCGTAGCTCTTGGGATTGCTGCAGCCATCCTGGTGGAGTCGAGTTTGAGTTTTCTCGGCATTGGTGTGCCGGCCGACTTGGTGACCTGGGGTTCCATTCTCAATGAGGCTCGGAGCAATTCGTTTGCTTGGTGGCTGGTAGTGTTCCCTGGGGCAGCCATCTTTATCACTGTACTTGCGTATTACCTGGTCGGAGAGGGCCTCCGCGATGCCCTGGACCCTAGACTCCGGGGCTCTTGATGGCAGATAGCAGCCAACAGTGGAACCAGTGTTAAGTGTAAGGTGTTAAGTTGGGGAGAAAAAAATAACTCAAAAACTCGAGAATGATCGATTCTTATCACTGGAGACTCAACACTCAACACTTTTGAGCTGAACGCTGAGTCCTTATAGCTATGGCAGGCCTGATAGAAATTAAGAACCTTCGAACATCATTTTTTACCCCCGAAGGAGAGATGCGGGCTGTGGATGGGGTAAGCTTTGATATCGAAGAGGGGAAGACCATGGGATTGGTAGGGGAGTCCGGTTGTGGTAAGAGCGTGACAGCCCTTTCCATCATGCGTCTCCTCCCTTCCCCTCCTGGCAAAGTGGTGGGTGGACAAGTCTTTTTCCGGGGCCGGGATCTGCTCAAGCTGAACGGGGAAGAGATGCGCAAGGTGCGGGGCAATGAGATTTCCATGGTATTTCAAGAGCCCATGACCTCACTCAATCCGGTCTTTACCATTGGCAATCAGATTGTGGAGGCCATCCGACTGCACCAGGGTTTGGGCAGGAGAGAGGCCAGAGAGAAGGCCATTGAAATGCTTCGCCTGGTCAAGATTGCCGAACCCGCGGCGCGGATCGATGTCTACCCACACCAGTTGAGTGGTGGTATGCGCCAGAGGGTGATGATTGCCATGGCCCTTTCTTGTAATCCAAGTCTGCTGATAGCGGATGAACCGACCACCGCGCTGGATGTCACCATCCAGGCCCAGATCCTGGAGCTCATGAAAGAGTTGCAGGAGAGTCTCGGCATGGCCATACTGCTGATCACCCATGACCTCGGTGTGGTAGCCGAGCAGGCAGATGAAGTGGCGATCATGTATGCGGGAAAGATTGTAGAGCAGGCACGGCCTGAGTCCATTTTCTCCGGTCCCCTTCATCCCTACACCTTAGGACTTTTGAACTCTGTACCAGGAATAAGCGGCAAGAAGAAAAAACGGCTAGAGGCGATCCCCGGTGTGGTTCCTAGCCCTTTAGAGCTACCTGGGGGTTGCCGCTTTCGGGATCGTTGCCCCAAAGCGGTGGGTATCTGTGCGGAAGGCGAGCCCGAACTCATAGAAAAGCAGAAGGATCATTGGGTCGCGTGTTATATGGCATAATAAGCAATTTAGCTATCAGCTGTCAGTCGTCAGCTTTCAGCTCCTGATAACTGACCGCTGATAGCTAAACGCTAGGCGCTAAGCGCTTAACGCATGGCGCGGATTGGCTGCCTGCTTTCTGGCTGAGAGCTGATCGCTGATAGCTGAAGGCTACTAAGAACCATGAGCCTACTCGAAGTTCGTAACTTGAAGAAGTATTTCCCCATGGGAAGCGGATTGTTCTCCCGCGGAATGGGAGAGGTCAAGGCCGTGGATGGTGTGAGCCTTTCCATCGAAGGGGGTGAGACCCTGGGTTTGGTGGGAGAATCGGGTTGCGGGAAATCGACTCTGGGTAGGGGTATCCTGAGGCTAGTGGAGCCCACGGATGGCGAGGTCATCTTTAACGGAAAGGATATTCTCCGTTTGTCTCACAGCGAGATGCGGGAGATGCGCAAACAGATGCAGATCATCTTCCAAGATCCCTATAGCTCTTTGAATCCACGTATGCGGGTGGGGGAGATCGTGGGCGAAGGGATGGAGATTTACGGACTGGCCACGGGAAATGTGAAAAGGGACCGGGTCATAGAACTGCTCCGTCGGGTGGGCCTCCGAGAAGAGCATTACAATCGTTACCCTCACGAGTTTAGCGGTGGGCAGCGTCAGAGGATCGGTATTGCGCGGGCCTTGGCAGTCAATCCACGGTTTATAGTCGCCGATGAGCCTGTCTCTTCGCTGGACGTCTCCATTCAAGCCCAGATCATCAATCTCCTTCAAGAACTGCAGGAGACGATGCATCTCACCTACTTTTTTATTTCCCACGACCTGAGGATGGTGGAACAGGTCAGCCACCGTGTGGCCATCATGTATCTAGGTAAGATCGTAGAGATTGCCAAAAGTGAGACCATCTACCAGGACGCCAAGCACCCCTATACCCGGGCCCTTCTCTCTGCGGTTCCTGTGACCGACCCGCAACAAAGAAGGGACCGGATGGTTCTCCAGGGTGACGTGCCTAGCCCTTTGCATCCGCCCACGGGCTGTAGTTTCCACCCCCGATGTCCGTTTCGAGAAAAGATCTGCTCCGAGGTGGAGCCGGCGCTAGAATTTACCTCCGACGGTCATGGTGTTGCCTGTCATGTTTTCGGCCCAGGCAAGCCTGCTGGATAGAGCTGGGTTCTTTTTTTTTATGGTGAAGCGGCGGCAGAAGCCTCCCGGCGAGGTTGATTTACCGAGGCAGGGTGCTAAAATAAACGGTTCTTGAGGATCGTTTTTGGTGCTCGTATATACAAGGAGGAAGCTAAACTATGGCAGATCAGAATGCCAGCGCTCCTATGACTCAGAAGGGCAGGCAGCGCCTCCTGGACGATCTCAGGCGTTTGAGATCTTTGGAGAGACCCAAAATTGTCCGTGAAATTGAAGAAGCCCGCGCTCACGGGGATATCTCTGAGAATGCAGAGTTCCATGCGGCCAAGGAGAAGCAATCCCTGATCGTAGCACAAATCTCGGACATTGAGGACACCCTAGCGCGGGCTGAGGTGATCGACATCTCGAAGCTTTCTGGGGAAAAAATTGTTTTTGGAGCAACGGTCACTCTGGCCGATGTGGATTCAGGGGACGAAGTCGTTTATCAAATCGTGGGCGATCATGAGGCGGAGCCAAAAAACGGAAAAATTTCGGTCAGCTCCCCTATCGCACGGTCTATTATCGGCAAAAATGTCGGGGACGAGGTCCAGGTCCGAATCCCTACCGGGACTCGCAACTTTGAAATCCTCGATGTAGATTTTAAAGACTAGCCCCGATCCGCAAGAAG
>JACZQL010000477.1 GCA_022545745.1 Deltaproteobacteria bacterium
GACCCACGGTGCGCGTATTAGGTGATCGCCCCGTCGCAAACATGATCAAATCGGCCTCCACACCGACTCCTGCTGTAAGGGTCGCACGTATGCCATCGTTAACTTTTTCGATCTTTTCGACATTGGTATTGAACCGTAATTCAATCCCTTTTTTTCTCATCTCTACCGCAAGTGTTTTGCGCACATCATCGTCGAAGCCGCGCAGGAACAGAGGACCCCGATATATCTGCGTGACCTGTGTTCCAAGACCGTGGAAGATACCGGCGAACTCGGTTCCGATGTAGCCGCCGCCTACGATGATGATGCGGTTAGGGAGGGTTGGGAGGAAAAATGCCTCGTTAGAGGTGATGGCATGCTGGGAACCCGGGACCTCAGGCGCTATGGGCCAGCCACCTGTGGCGACCAGAATGTGGTCAGCAGTGTACTGCTTTTGGCCGACGAGGACTGTGTGTGGATCGAGAATATTGGCATGGCCATCGAGAATGGTGGCACCGGACTGTTCGAGTAGTCGCCGGTAAACGCCGTTTAGCCGCTCGATTTCGGCATTCTTATTGGTTATCAGCTTTCTCCAGTCCACATGCCTCTCTCCCACACTCCAGCCAAAGCCGGCCGCGTCCTCGAAATCTTCGCTGAAATGAGCCGCGTAGACCAGAAGCTTCTTCGGGATACAGCCAACGTTGACACAGGTACCGCCCAGGTATCGTTCCTCGGCAATCGCAACCTTGGCGCCGAAGGAAGCAGAGAGGCGACTTGCGCGCACGCCACCCGAGCCGGCCCCGATGGTGAACAGATCATATTCGTACTTGGCCATCTTCAGTCAGCCTTCCTTGTTCGTTCTATTGTGCTCATGATAATAGGCGTTTTCTGTTTCCTCAATAGGATTCGAATGAAAGAGGTGAGTGAGAGGGCGGCATTTTGAGTAGAATTCGAGTCTCAACGATATGGTGCAGGCGGAGGGATGGATTATAGATGGTCTGCTCAAAAAAGAATTCGCCAGCAATCTGCTATTGAACTGACCCCGCTGAGCGCAGGGATTTTGATGTGATCGAGCTGTTGGCGATTGGCCTGGGGCAGGATACAGTCTTTAAATCCCAGCTTTCCCGCCTCCTTGACGCGCGCCTCGGCCTGGGCAATGGCGCGGACTTCTCCCGCCAGGCCGACCTCACCGAAGAGGATCGTGGATGGATCGACCGGCTTGTCCATCGAGCTCGAACCAACTGCAACAGCCACCCCCAGATCCACCGCAGGTTCGGATACGTGGACCCCTCCGGCCACGTTCACGAAGATGTCCTGATTGAAGAGATGGAGACCCATTTTCTTCTCAAGAATGGCCACGATCAGGGCCACACGATTGTGGTCGACGCCTATGGTGGTGCGTCGAGGGATAGCCAGAAAAGAGCGGCTCACCAGCGCCTGAATCTCCACCAAAATAGGGCGTGTCCCCTCGATGCTAGATACGACCACCGATCCTGAGGCCTGAAGGGGTCTCTCTGCGATAAAAATCTCCGAAGGATTCGTCACCTCCCGGAGCCCGGCCTCCTTCATCTCAAAAACACCGATCTCGTTGGTGGAGCCGAATCGGTTCTTCACCGCCCTCAAGATACGAAAGTTGTAACCCCTCTCTCCCTCGAAGTAGAGCACCGTGTCGACCATATGCTCGAGGACCCTGGGGCCTGCTATCGCTCCGTCCTTGGTTACATGGCCGATCAGAAAAGTGCAGAGCCCGGTTTTCTTGGAAAGGGAGATCAGGGAGCTTGTACTCTCTCTGACCTGACCTATGCTTCCGGCTGCCGAGGGGAGAGAGGTAGTAAAGATGGTCTGAATTGAATCAACCACCAGGGCCGCTGGTTTTACTTTTTTTACCTGCTCAATGATCCTCTCGAGTGACGTTTCGCTGAGGACATGAAGGTTGGGGGAGGTAATTGCGAGCCTCTGCCCCCGCATTTTTATCTGTCGCTGTGACTCTTCTCCGGAGACGTAGAGGCACCTGAGCCCTGATCGGCTCAGGCCGTCAAGGACCTGCAGGAGCAGCGTCGATTTTCCTATCCCCGGATCTCCCCCGGTGAGCACTACCGAGCCTTTGACCAACCCTCCACCCAGGACCCGGTCGAACTCACCGATGCCGCAAAGGGCCCTTCCTTCTTCCTCGGTTGGAATCTGCTCGATCGGGGATGGCTCTTCTTTTGTTCCCAGACTGGCATTTTCGCGACGATGAAGGGGGCTTTCGATTCTCTCCTCGACCTGCGAGTTCCATTGATGACAGTCCGGACACCTGCCGAGCCACTTGGGTGACTGATGGCCGCAACTCTGACAAACGTAAGTGACTCTCTCTCTGGGCACTGGAAATCGTTAAAACGGCAACGGGGGAATACTAACCCCGATCCGAAATTAATCAGTCAAAGAAATCTTCCCTGATGAGCATCAGACCGCGACAAATACCTGTTTCAAGCATGAATTAGCAACTCACCTTT
>JACZQL010000478.1 GCA_022545745.1 Deltaproteobacteria bacterium
TCGAAGAGTAAACCGGGAGTTTTTCAGCATCCTGTTAAGGCCCACTTACAAGATTCTAGCGGTCTATTTTTTTTGGATCGGGGCTAAGGTTCAGATCGAACCCGCTACTTGACGTGAACCGAATCAGCAGGCGAAGCTTTCTAGGACATAGCACGCCTCCCCGTAAGCGGGGAGACCCATCACCTTCAATCAATTGACGCTACAGTCCCTTGGTGCTAAAAAGAAGATTAAGGAGGAGGACAAACACATGGCGAACACGATCCCGGCGATCTATGAAAACGGTGTTTTTCGACCCCTCCAGACGCCAGGACTAGAGGAACACCAAAGGGTTCACCTTCTCGTGATTCCAGACGACCCAACTGCGCTGGTCGCCTTACAGCAGCAGGCCTTGAAGGATCTAGCGGCCATAAGTAAAAGCGACCGTAGCGACATCTCTACCAGCCACGACGCCTACCTCTACCGGAGGGAATAAGGGCGTGCCCTATCCCTTTATCTTTACGGACACTAGCGGCTGGTACGCGTATGTGGACGGAAGTGATACTCACCATTCGGCCGCCAACCAGTTCATTCATAACCTGACAATTCCGCTGGCTACTAGCACCTACATCCTTGATGAGACCGTCACGCTAATCAAAGCTCACTTGGGTCATAATGCTGCGGTTCGATTTGGCGAGAAGTTGCGGCAGGAACAGATCGCTAAGCTATTGCGAATCACAGACCAGGACGAACAGAGGGCATGGCAAATCTTCGTACAGCACCACGACAAAGGCTTTAGCTTCACAGATTGCACTTCCTTTGCCCTGATGGAGCGGTTGCAGATGGATACAGCCTTTGCCTTTGACGCGCATTTCCAGCAGTACGGAAAGTTTGTGGTAGTCCCCGCCTGAACGTATCTGATAAGGTGTTCAACGGTCTACGTCTCCACGCAGCCAGCGAATAAAGCCGTAAAATTTCATCGGCAGCCGAGTCCTCACCCCTTAAACCCTGGTTTCCAACTTTATAAAGTTCGAACGTCTAAGGTAATACATTTTGAACTCAGATATAATGAAAAAGTTAGCAAAATGACTTGACACATGCTCACATCGTTAGTCGGAATACGTCGGTTCTCCAATGTAAAAGCCCAACCAAAGCCTGCCTGTACTGCCGGATACCGGGTCATCCATCCCCTCGGTAGTGGGGAATGGAAAACGACAGGTTTTCGGTCCGGGGGTAAGACCCTCAAGTCAAGCTCTCTTGACGCCATGCCGCCATTCGGCCAGAATACATCGGGATGGATTAGCGAATCCTAGTCCCAATAAGAGGCATAGATGCCTGAGAAGGAATATGTCGTGGATATTGACCTGGATGTCCGGATGCGATACTGGCACAAAACCGCAAGGGGGCAACTCATAGCCTTTACAGTCCAGTTGGAGGTTCTGACAGAAGGTCGGTGGCAGCCCGTGGTCCGATATGACACCGCTCATAGTTATGCTCACCGCGATCTCTACCGGAAAAAAGGGCCTCAGCTAAAAACACCGTTAGGAATGGATTTCAAAACGGCACGGACCTTTGCTCAAGACGACGTTCTCAGGAATTGGATGAAATGCAAGCAATTCTTTTTAGAGGAATAACCCTATGACAAAGAGCTTCGAAGCCGAGCATGCAACCCTCATCCGCGAGTTTAACCAGTACCTCTTTGATCACCCGGATTTTGCCGATGAGATCCCTCAGGGGGCGATCATTGTCCTCCAACTTGCTCAAGATAAGGAATATAACGAGTGGAGCCGCAGGTTGGCAGAAGCGAACCGGAAACCGGGTCGGCCATTGGTGTATGTTGATATCCATGCCCTGGCCCCAGAGCGCTCACGTCTCGTAAACCCTCGACTTCGGCTAGTCGGGTAAAAGAAATTTATTTTCCTATTTCTCCAAACTTGGCGTCCTTTGCGCCTTTGCGACTCGCCCCGTGGAATATCCTTTCCACAGAAGCGTTATCTTTTCATTCACGGCATTATTCCACAGGGCAAGTCATCGCTTATTTGATTCCCTAAACCCAAATTCAACGGAAAATTTCAAATTTGTTTGGTTAGTTTTCCTAGCAAGCAACTTGCTTTCAAATACGCCTCATTTAACCCAGAAGTTAAAAACACTGCGTGCTGAGCAGGCCCTCCGATGTTGAGACGGGTAATTTTACGCAATTATTTCATCGGTGGCATCTCAGGAACCAGTTTATAGCGACCCTCAACCTATGGTAATTACAGGCACTGAAATAATTTCCTGAGGAACCAACTCATTCTCCCTTAGCATCATATCTCCAATTTTCTCTGACCACCTCCCCGGGATATACTGCTCTCCACATTGGCGGCACTGGCTCAAAGGAATACCTTTAAAAATGATTAGCCCCCCGTCTCTTCTTGTCATTCTAACAGAGCCCACCGTTCGAATCAGCTCACTTCCACACTCAAAGCACCTCATTTACTTACCCTCCTTTT
>JACZQL010000479.1 GCA_022545745.1 Deltaproteobacteria bacterium
ACCTGGCCTCGGTGAGGTACTATTTTACGGCCGCCGCCCCCATGCCCGTGGAGGTGGCGCACAGGTGGCAGGAAAGATTCGGTCAGGTCATTTATGAGGGCTACGGGCTAACGGAGACTTCCCCTTTCGCTTCTTACAACCACGATTTCTTCTATCAAACAGGAAGCATTGGCACTCCTATCGAAAACGTGGAAATGAAAATCGTCGATGAGGGAGGGAATGATCTTAAACCCGGCGATGTGGGGGAAATCGCCATTAAGGGACCCAATGTCATGAAAGGATATTACCGCCAACCGGAAGAGACCGCGAAGGCGATCAAAAACGGTTGGTTCCTGACCGGAGACATTGGCAAGATGGATGAAAAGGGTTATTTTTACCTTGTGGACCGGGCCAAGGACATGATCAACCTGTCGGGGTTTAAAGTTTGGCCCCACGAGGTGGAGGGGGCGCTCCTGGAACATGCAACTGTCAGCGAGGTCGCCGTGGTGGGTGTTTCCGACCTGACTTCCGGCGAGGCAGTCAAAGCCTTTGTAGTCTTAAAAGAAAACACCGCGGTTAAACAGGATGATCTCATCGATTTCTGCCGGAACCGTATCGCCGTCTATAAGGCCCCGCGGACCGTCGAATTTGTCAACGCGTTGCCAAGAAACCCGGCGGGAAAAATTCTCAAGAGAGAGCTACGGGAACGGCACACAGAAAATTCCTCAACATGACTCTCCCGCCCTTCTCCAGGTCTTAAAAGAATTGAGCCTGTTCCGCCGGCTTGTCCAACCCATTCCCATAAATAATATACTCATCCGTCAGAGGACCCTTTTCCATCACGTTTCTCCTTTCTCCTATCCTCTAGAGATAGAGCCTTCCCTTCTTTTCGTCTGGCACATCTAATCCGAGTTCTACGATCAGCAGGTTTACCTCCTCAATATAGGCCCTCCTTGCCTCCGCGTTTGTCCGTCGCTTTAGCCCCCACTCGATATAGCGCTCGCTTCGCCGAGACTCTGAGCGGCCAAACATATCCAGTGCCAGCGGATACCAGCGGTTAAGCGCGTTCGGAGTTATCTTTCCACAAAAGTTGTCTCCCATCGCTGCGGATCTCCTTTAGCAGCCGGTCGATCTTGCGGAACCCGGATTAGCAGCTCTCTGTACTCACGCGGCATGTGGTCAAAATCTTTGGTGGTGATCTTCTCTCGAAACATTCACTCTTCTCACCTCTACCGAGACTTCTAGCAAGTGGTATGCCAAACAAAACGTGTCTGCAACGATGCTCCTCAGCAAGATAAAATCCGAGAATTGGGAATTATCTTGAATTTCCTTCTCAGATTTGCGACCCCACGTTCTGAATCCCGTTCCCGATGAATCTGCCGGAGAGTTTGGAGTAGACAGTGAGGATTAGGCCAATAAAAGAGGCCGAGAGTAAACTCCCACGGGATAACTCCGTAGAGCTCTTTAAGCTTTAGAATTAAAAAAAGCTCAAGCGAGGGAGAATATGTTTCAGAACCTAATCTATGAAAAAAAGGGCAATGGCGAACGCTAGTCTTTCTGGAGAAGAGAAAACCGCACTTTACTGACTAGGTTCGCCTAAGGTCATTAGTCCCCTGATGGACGCAAAGATCATTGTTCTGGCACATAAACCTTCTACTCTCAAAGTTAAGAATTTTCTTATGCACATTTCCAAGAAATAGGAAATAGCACGCCTGGTGAGATTCCTATTCCTCCTTGCTTGTCTGTTTTAACAAGCACTTAGAGCAGTGGCATTTTTCTTGCGATCCTAGAACATCCATGTCAACGAACGGCTCTAGTATTGAGGCGAAGATGGCCGTGCAGTTCGATCATACACGAGTCAATCTACTGCTTATCTTGTCCGCCCTTGAGCCTTTCAAGCTAAATCCAAAATTAGTCTCTGTAGTAAGCTAAGGAAGTGAGGTGGATTAGTGGCAAGAATCGCAACCTTCGATGATTGGACCGACCTTTTTCTCAAATGGCAGAAGGACATCGGATTTGACACTTCCTTGATACCGGATTACCGGTTTGAGGCCCTCTACGAGGATACCGTCATTCCAGAGGTCGAGTTTGGTGAATTCGCAGGACAGAAAAAATGGGAGCGTATCTTGCAGATTCCCAACCAGGAGATGCGAGATGCGCTTTTGCACCTCATCGTTTATCAGGGCGATACGGAATTCGCCTCTTCGGAACAACAGCGGCACCTCATCGACGCGGCTCCCTCCGCCAGCTCTTTGGGGTCGGCTCCCAGGAGCGATGCCAGTAGAAATCCGCCAGCGGATATCGAAGCTTCGGAGCTCTGGTTCCACTCCGCGAGACGGTCAATATTCCGTTCCTCTGCCCATTCGTCGAGCTGCAAATTCTCAGACCCAAGAGCAATAAAATGCTGGCTGGCTTCGTCCCCAAGTCGATTGGTTGCACACACCCAAACGCTTGTTAGCTTGGTCATGGTCGCGGGATCAGCCGGCGC
>JACZQL010000034.1 GCA_022545745.1 Deltaproteobacteria bacterium
AAAAGTTGGTCGAGTTGGACGTGCCCGGGCTGGTGCACACGGCGAGCTGCCAATCCTCACGCTTGACCTATAGCCTTCACTTTATCAATGAAGAGAGTATCGCTATCATTTCTCTATTGAGCTCAAAAGTCTTCCAGGATTTTCCAACGCTAAAAATCGTAGTCTCCCACGGCGGCGGCGCCATTCCTTATCAGATGGGGCGTTTCATGGCGGCGAGGTATATGCGGGGTGGGGAACGCTTTGAAGCGGCCATTCGAAAGCTCCATTTTGATACCTGTGTCTATACAAAAGACGGGCTCGACTTGCTGTTCAAGGTGGTGGGTGTCGATCGCTGCATGTACGGCACAGAGAAGCCAGGCACTGGGACGGCAATCCATCCCGACACCGGAAAGTCCCTGGACGACCTGAAGCCGGTGATCGAGAGCATCGATTGGTTGAGCGACGCAGACCGCAAGGCGATTTTCGAGGAGAATACCAAGAAGCTTTACAACCTGAAGCTCAACTAGGAGGAAGAACTGGACTCGTGAGCGAGGACCTATGACAAAAGCACAAACCATAAAAGAACTGAGGAAAAAGGTCGCCTTTTCATGCCGTATATTAGGGTTTCGTGGTGTGACCCAGGGGTCCTTCGGGCATGTCAGCGTAAGGATCCCTGGCACGGATAGAATCCTAATCAAATCCAAGGGTCCGGATGAGGCCGCGCTCCAATTTGCCACCGACAGGGACATCATCACCATTGACATCAACGGAAAGGTCATCGAGGCCGCCAAGGGCCTGGATGCCCCCCATGAAACTGACATGCATCTGGCTGTTTTCAAAGAAAGGGAAGATGTACAGAGCGTCATCCATACCCATCCGGACTGGGTGGTGGCCCTAACTGCCTCGGGAAAACCCCTCCTGCCAATCTTCGCCGCCTACAACCCCCCTTGTATGAAGCTGGCCGTGGAAGGGATCCCCATCTATCCCCGCAGTGTCACCATAGTCAATGAAGAATTGGGCAAGGATTTTATGAGCGTGATGGGGGAAAAGAATGCCTGCCTTCTCCTGGGTCACGGCTTGACCACTGCAGGAAGAAGTGTCGAGGAATCCACATTCATCAGTCTCAACGTATTTGAGCTTGCCAGGTTGAACTACCTCGCCTATGCCATCGGAACTCCCAAGGCAGTGCCTGAGAGGGACATAATTGAGTACCAGGAAAGGTGGGCGAAGGGCGCACGCAGAAGGCTTCAGGGACCGAGCACCACCGGAGAGCCCTCGTTTTGGCGTTACTATAAAAAATTGCTGCAAAAGTAGTTGGTACTGGATTAGGGTCAGTTCGGAGGGTATTCCTATGATATTGGGGGCTTACTTAGTAAAGAGAACCATCCTGCTAGCTTTTTATCTACTTTTTGTATTATTGCCGGCTAGGGCTGCCTTAGCTCAGGAGAAAGACTGGCAAGCGACCGTCAAAGCTGCGAAGAAAGAAGGGAAGGTTGTCATTTACTCGGGGCATCCGTTCCGCGGATATTATTCAATGCTACGGGCATTCAAAAAGGCCTACCCCGGAATTGAGGTCAAGTTCGAGCCCGGCAGGGGTTCTCTATTGGGTCCCAGAATCCTGGCCGAACGGCGAGCCAGCAAATTTATTCCCGACATTTTTATCGGCGGTAAAGGATCGAATTTTGGCACACTTTACCTAGCAGGGATCACACAGCCCATCGCGCCTCATCTGAGCCTCCCCGATGTGGTGGATGAATCCAAGTGGTGGAAGGGGGAGCATAAGTATCTCGACCCTGAAACAAAGAACGTTTTCGTCTTTGTGGGAAATGCGGGGGGGGGTGGATATCAACTACAACACAAAGTTGGTGGATCCCAAGGAGTTTAAGTCTTACAGGGATCTCCTCAACCCCAAGTGGAAGGGTAAAATCACGGCCATGGATCCTAGAATGCGAGGAGCAGACACCCCTCTACTGTTCATGTATACATGCCAACGCTGGGTCCTGAATTTATGAGGCAGCTTTACGGCGGACAGAAGGTAACGATCTCCAGGGATTATCGCCAGCCCATTGATTGGCTGGCCAGGGGGAGGTTCAGCATCTGTATTCCCTGTGCCTCCACCGAGGTGGGTAACGCTATCGATCAAGGGCTTCCCCTAGGACAGATCAATACTCTCAAGGAAGGTGGCACCCTGTCTTCCGGCGGCCACACCATGAGCTTCCTCAAAAATGCACCTCATCCAAATGCGGCCAAGGTATTTATAAATTGGCTACTCTCTCGTGACGCCCAGATGCTAATGCAGATGGGAAAGGACGTGCCGAAAAGAAGACGGCCTAATTCCCTTAGAATAGACATTCCAAAAGATATGATTCCTGAGGAGCGCATTAGAGTGGAAGGGCGCCCGTTCGACAGGCTATTGGACAAGATCTTTAGAAAGTAGGGAGGACTTATGGCGGATTTGCAGGAACTCAAAGAAGTCGTTGCGGAGTCTTGCCGCATTCTCGGTAAATTGAATCTGACCAAAGAGGCGACTGGGCATGTCAGTGCTCGAGTTGAAGGAACCGACAAGGTCCTCATCAGGGCAAGGGGGCCCGCGGAAGAAGGGGTCAGGTTTACAACGGCCCATGAGGTCATCACAGTTGACCTCAATGGAAACAAGGTGGAGGGAGACGAAGGACTCGCCCGACCCCAGGAGGTCTTTATCCACACATGGATCTACAAAACCAGACCGGACGTGCAAAGCGTCATTCATATCCACCCGCCGACCGTGGTCCTTTTTACCATCTGCAATAAGCCCATTCTTCCCCTCTATGGGGCCTACGATCCTGCCGGATTACGTATTTATCTGGATGGCATCGCGAACTACAGGCGGAGTATTTTAATCTCCAACGACGAGCGGGGAAAAGAGTTCGCACAGGCTATCGGTGATAAGCGGGTCTGTTTGATGCGTGGTCATGGTATTACCTCAGTGGGGAGGAGCGTTCAAGAGGCCACAGTGACGGCCATCAAACTCAACCAGCTGGCAGAAATGAATTACCAGGCATCCCTATTGGGTACTCCGGAACCCATCCCTGACGAAGACATAAAAGCTTTTGAAAGTATTGGGCACATGACAACTGACGAAGGACGTAGGACCACCGGACACCTGAATTCAGTTTGGCGCTTTTACTCCAGATTGTTAGGTGAGCCGGATTAAAAAGAATAACGGTCTGAGGAAAGGGCTCGGAATAACTAGTTTTTCTTTTTCTTGCCCTTCCGAGCGCGCTTTTTGAGCACTCCCTTACCGATCACTTTAACTGAGAGGGCAGGGAAATAAGGATCCTCAGGGTCTTGGTATAAGATGACAACCACCTTATCCGTTTTCTTCAGGTCCTTGATGGTTAAATCCTTACCATCTTTCTTGATCCTGGTGATTGAAGCGATTCCGAAGTATCTCGTTCGCAGCCTTCCCCTCCGCTCAACTTGATAGCCAATGGTAGCCTCACCAACTTCGCTGATCACCACCGTCATTTCCTTTATGCGCTTCCCGGTGGAACCTCTCCTCCCTTGCGCCCAACCGCTATCGAGAAACAAGAATAAGACAAAGACAGCAACAAGAAAGATTCGGACTGTTTTCATGAGCACCTCCCTGCAGTTAATGACCGCACAAAAAGGTTGTAACCTGTGGGACCCATAAGGGACACGAATTCAAATGTTAACTACTAAATCACGTTAAATACCGCCAAGTCAATCCATTAACACCTTTTCTTGACAACGGTCTCCTTTTTCTCTGGCTAGACCCCAAGAACGTATGTCGAATGGTATCCAAGGGCTGGTTGCCTGAACTCCCCTTGACCAATAGGATTGCCGCTCAAAAGGAGAGAAATATGTATAACGGACAAAAGGTCATTGATGTGCACGGTCATATGTCGACCCCGCCGCATTTCAGGGCCTACGCCGATGACCTGATCGCCCTGAGAAGCCCGAGAGGGAGAGTTTATCGAGCAATAGATCAGTAGATCAATGGACCGCATAAGGGCGCCTTGCGCCCTGGAGCATTGGAAATTGGAGAAGGGGAGCAGTGGAGGGGCCAATGCGGTCCACTGATCTATTCTCCATTTTCCTTCCGGAACAATGGACAATTCTGAGATTGCGGTCTACTCCTCTACTATCCACTGCTCCAATCTCTAAGGCTCCAAGGCGCAAAGCGCCTTAGGGATAAGGGTGCTCCATGGCGGCGCGCTTCATCTGGGCGTGAAGATCGACCATGGTAAGAGCACAGTACTCCAGGGAATATCCTGCCTTAAATTCCACATGTCCAGTTTCTAAAGCGCGCTGAAGGACTGAGCGGTTAAAGGTACCATGACCCATGACCTCATGGCCGCCTTCTCCAAGCGCATGGGGTTCTAGATCAGCTTCTTCGTGAGTAGAAAAATAGACCGCCTGTTCCTTGGTAAAATTATATTTCGTGGTCAGGGCCTTGAACCAGGCCCCGGACCAGTGGGCCAGGGATTCTTCAAAGACATGCATGCCCCAGAGCTCCACAAGGGAGCCATCAAAAAAGATCTTGTGGGTAAAGTCATTGAGGGCACGGGCCTCGGCTAAATAGGGTTCCTCTAATACCTCTTCCTTACTGAGACCCATCGCTTCCGCAGTTTGAATCAACACAAGCACGTGCCCTGGAGGTTTGGGCGAGATCAGCTCATCGGCAATCTTGCCACAGAAAGGGCCCAAGAGATCGTAGTGATGAACGAAGAAGGGGAGATGGGTGTGATAAGAGAGGGCGTTGAGCGCGTTGACATCCAGGGAGAAGTGGCCCCAGTTCTTGAAAAACTGCCGAATGACCGGCATGGGCAGTTTTCCTTCTCTTAGCTGGGTCATAAAGAGGCCATCGGATATCTTTTTTTGCCAGTGCGCGTACATCGTGGAATAAAGATGATCCACGTAGGCCTTGGCCTCGTTGGAAGCCATCCTGACGCCGGGGCGAAGCTCTGGAACTTGTGCCATTCTTATTCCTCCTCCGGATCCAACCGCTATCGAGCAGTCGTAATAATTCGCGTGCTTACCATTGGCCCTCCGCCTTGTCAAGAATCGGCGGTTATGCTTTAAGTAACAGGACTAAACCGAGAGGGAGAAATACTCATGGCTCAAGATACTCTTGTCGCACGTCTTGCAAAACTCGATACCTGCGGCGTTTCGGACGCCCTGGATCGTCTCGGTTTAAAGGGTGCGACCATAGGGATTCGTCCCGTGTGGCCCTGTCCGAGGATCGTTGGCCGTGCTGTCACCGTTAAGATCAAGCCGGCTGGGCTTGATAAGTCGACCCAACATATTGGAACCCCGGCCATTGAGGCCGCTCAACCGGGTGATGTGATCGTCATCGATAACGGTGGGCGACCGGATGTTTCTGTATGGGGCGGCCTCCTCTCCTTGGCCTCCAAGGTCAAAGGGCTGAGTGGCGTGGTTATCGATGGTGCTTGCCGCGACGTGGATGATTCCCGAGACGTGGGATTTCCGGTCTTTGCCCGCGCAGCCGTACCTTGCACAGCCAGGGGTCGGGTCATGCAGAAGTCGTTCAACGAGGAGATCGCCTTCGGCGGGGCTCAGGTCCATCCGGGAGATCTCGTCATCGCCGATCACAGTGGTGTCGTTATTATCCCTCGCGAAAAAGAAGAAGAGGTTATGACACAGGCCGAGGCTCTGGTTGCCACTGAGGCACGGATGGCTGAAGGGATTCGAGCTGGTCGGCCTGTGGTTGAAGTCATGGCCACCCTTGGATATGAATCGATGTTAAAAAAGTAAGGAGAATTAATAATCATGGATGCTCGGATTGAGGCCTTCAAGGGGCTGTCGGTTGCAGCGGTTTCGGATGCCATGGATCGTTTGGGTTTGCATGGCACTTGTCTCGGGATCTCACCACTCGCAGCAGGAAACCGCATGGCGGGACGGGCCTTCACCCTAAAGTATATTCCTGTAGGAGTGGTCAAAGGTACGGTTGGCGATTACATCGACGATGTGCCTCCAGGTGACGTGGTTGTCCTCGACAACGCCGGCAGGCTTGACTGTACGGTTTGGGGGGACATCCTGACTTCCATAGCACACAAGCACGGCGTCGCGGGAACTGTCATCAATGGCGTCTGCCGCGATGTTGCCAGGAGTTTTGAACTTCACTACGCGATCTTTAGCCGGGGAAAGTTTATGCGTACGGGGAAAGACCGGGTTCAGGTGGATGGCATGAACGTCCCCGTCTCTCTGGGTGATGTACAGGTCTGCCAGGGCGATATTGTCCTAGGCAGCGACGATGGAGTTGTGGTGGTTCCAAAAGATAAAGAGGAAGAGGTGCTTTCGTTAGCCCAATCCATTTCCGAGGCAGAAGCAAATCTACTTGCCGAGGCATTGAAAGGGACGCGCCTGGACGAGGTTCGTAGGAAATATGGTTATCACCAACTCCAGCGCCGCTAATCTATTGATATAAGGACATAGCATGGCTGAAACGAATGCAGATTTTACCCGTCCGGATCCCGCTCTCATTCGACGCGCGGCGTCATTTCCTTCCGCCACTCTTCACGAGGCCATGGGGAGAAAGGGAGCTCTTCCCCACGACATTAAACCGATTGCTCCGAAGATGACCCTATGCGGTCCTGCTCTCACCGTGAGCTGTCCCCCCATGGATAATCTCGGGATTCACAGGGCCATCTACCTTGCGCAACCTCGCGACGTTCTCGTGGTCATTGTGAGCGAGGGCTATGAGGGAGGCTACTGGGGGGAGATCATGACCTTTGCAGCTCAGCAACGGGGAATTGCTGGTCTGGTCATCGACGGGTGCGTACGCGATCGAGATCTCATTGAAGAGATGGGTTTTCCCGTCTTCTCACGTGGGCTAGCCATCCACGGGACCATTAAAAAGGAAAAGGGGATCATCAACTCTCCGCTCATGATTGGCGAAATCCTAATCAACCCTGGCGATCTCCTGGTAGGGGACAGCGATGGGGTGGTGTTGGTCTCACAGTCAGAGATTTCACCGGCCATCGAGGCCTCACAACAGAGGGAAGACAAAGAGGATCAATACAAAAAGGAACTCGCCGCAGGCAAATCCACCCTGGAAATCATTGGGTTGAAGATTTAAGGGCTAGCCTGAAACCAACTCTGCTCTGACAAAAAGGTTTACCAACCGAGGCGACTCGTGAGGATATCCCATGGCAAAGCTCGTAGAAATTATCGGCATAACCCACAATCCGTTTCTGCCACGGCTCATTAAGGCTCCGAATCCTGACCCTGTCATTGTAAAGACTGCCAAGGACTATGATTGGTTGCGACAGAAGATGGCGCAGGCCAGACCCGACGTATTGATCGTAGTCGCAAGCGATCACCTAAACCAGTGGTTCATGGATAACATGCCCGCGTTTTTGGTGGGGAAGGCCCCCTCCACTGAAGGGCCTGCCCCGGTCGAAATACGTGCGTTTGGTCTGGCACCGTACCGTGCTAAAATCGACACCGATATGGCCAAAGGAATCATTCGAGAGGGTTCCCGACTTGGCGTCGACTTTGCCTTCTCCGATGAATGCTTCATTGACCATGCCTTCACCGTTCCGCTGAACTTTGTCCGCCCTGAGATGGATCTCCCCATCGTGCCCATCTGGACAAACGTCATGGCTCAACCACTCCCGACCTCTCAGCGTTTTTACGATGTGGGGCGACGGATCCGAGAGGCCGTTGAGGCCTTGCCTGACGGCACCCGAGTTGGTGTCTTGTCCAGTGGACACCTTGCCGTGGAGATCGGGGGACCCAAGACCTCCGACTATTCCTCCGATACCGAGTTCGACCGCCGAATGATGGACTTGATCTCTGCCGGCGACGCACAGACGGTCATTCAAGAAGCAACTTACAAACGCCTGATCAAAGCCGGCAACGTGACCCCTGGTTTTCTCAACTATATCCTACTCATGGGCATCGCAGGGGGAACCAAACCCACCGCAACAGGATTGGACTTTCCAGAAGTTACGGCGGCCATGCACTATATGCATTGGGAGATCGATGGAGGAGGGGCGGCGTGAATAAGTACCAAGTGAACAAAGTAATGAGGCAGATCATCCAGGATCCGGAATCTTTCCAGGCCTTCAAGGAAAATCCCGCCGCCCCAGGCCGCCTGCATCTTGATGACGGTCGGCTCGTCGTTCGCGATCGAGGGCGCAGCCAAGGTAGCAGCCGTTGCCGTGGCGGCAAGTGCGCTTCCCTTAAGGAATTTCCTACGGTTTACGATTCCAGTCATTGTTTCCTCCCTTACACGCAGACAGGGCTCTGCGAGAGCCAGTTTTTGGTACGAAATTCTAACCACTTATCGGGGGGCACTACAAGTCACGATTCAAACGGGCTTTCCACACAGTGGAACACTTTGGGCGGGAATTTGCCGCTCGAGCCTTGGTGGTTTTGGAGTCCTGGCAAAGGAAAAGGACGACCGTATGGCGTCAGTGGACTGTCCCGGCCTGGCCTGGTCAGGTCTGGCCCGGCAGGGCGGGCTGGTTCGCCGGCGCATCGGACCG
>JACZQL010000035.1 GCA_022545745.1 Deltaproteobacteria bacterium
GTGGGCGGAGTCCGTAGAACCGAGCAGGACATCACTTCCCAAGGTGCTCGTTGGCGCTTTTCTTTCCGCGGATAAGGTGATTTCTAATTTTTCCCTCAATCGGGTGCTCCTCGACGAATACACGCAGGGGAAGGGCGTGATTCAGATCAACAATACCTGTCGCAACCCCAATCTCATGGGGACACCGCACGCGCGCTACCACTGGGCCATGGTAAAAGCGATTTACTCTCGGCTCGAGGAGATCCTCCAGCAGGCTGAGCGGTGGCGCATTACCTCACCAGCAGGCACCGACATTTCCGGAAAGATAGGCAAGGGTAGCGATGTGGCTGACGCTTACTTCAGTCAGGAAGCTGCCGCCTCGCGCTTCATTCGCGTGTTTCCCGGAGAAGTTTACAGTCCTGTGGGATCGATTGAGGCCGCAGGAAAGATTGTTGTAGAGTATATTAACGTGCGTGACCAGACGCCGTGGGAAGAAACCGCAACGCTCACCATCCAGAGTGACAAGGTGATACAGGTGGATGGAGGAAATCGGGCAAAGGAGATGGAGCAAGGGCTCGAGGCAAACCTCAAGAAATTTGGCGACAAAGCGACCGTCGTTGACTCGTGGCACGGCGGGATGAATCCCAAAGCCAGGGTGCCCACCGCGGAAAATCGTAGCCTTCAAGGGGCAACCAGCAGCCCGGCCCTGATGCATTTTCACCTGGGGAGGCTCAAGAGTCCGATTTCGGCTGGTATCCTCAATCACACGGTAGAAGTAGACGGGAAAAAAATCTTCGCCGGAGGTAAGCTGCTGATTCTTGACGACCCAAAGATAAAAGAGGCCGAAAAGCATTACGGTCTGAGTAATTAGATCTGGATTCAAAAAAAGTGGTTAGGCGGGATTTCGCATAAGAGGAACTAACAACGAACAAAAAGGGGGAGGCTGTGTTAGAGCAAGAAACCAATGAACTATTATGCCGGGTGGGCCCGGGCACACCAATGGGCGATTTACTGCGCCGCTATTGGATGCCCATTGCCCCCAAGGCTGAGGTTGATGAGAAGGGTAAAAGGCCCGTAAAGATTCTGGACGAAGACCTACTCATCTTCAAAGACGGAAAAGGTAGATACGGACTCATCCAGGAAGCCTGCTCCCACAGAGGGACCTCGCTCTTTTACGGTATGATTGAGGAGGATGGTATTCGGTGCGCCTATCATGGCTGGAAATATGACGTCAATGGGAAGTGCCTGGAGCAACCCGCTGAGCCACCAGAAAGCACCTTCAAGGATTCTATCAAACACCCCGCTTACCCCGTGCGAGAGTTAGGCGGTTTGCTGTTTGGTTACCTGGGACCATCACCGGCCCCATTGCTACCGAACTACGACATCCTGGTGCGAGAAGACTGGGTGCGCCGGATCGAGATCCATCCAGTGCTTGACTGTAACTGGCTTCAGCCCATGGAGAACTCGGTGGATCCGGCTCATCTTTACTGGCTTCATGGCTTTACAGGCGGTGCGCCGGCCACTCGAGACGAGCGCATGGAATTTGAGGTCTTCGAGTACGGGCTATACAAGTATCACTATGGGCGAAAGCGAATGGAGGTCCACCCCTTGGTGTTTCCCAACATCTTGAGAGGAACCGGGAACGTGATTCATTACAGGGTACCCATGGATGACACCCATACGAGAATCATTTATGTCATTTACAGCCCAACCCCAGATGGGAAACCCAGTGGCCAAAAGGAAGTCCCATTCAAGTACATTGGGCCGATCAAAGAAGCTTACGATGACTATGGAGTTCAAAGGTTCAGGCACCATATGAAGACCTTTGCCAGTCAGGATGCCATGGCCTGGGAGACCCAGGGCCCTATGACGGATAGGACAAAAGAGCACCTGGCATCCAGTGACAGGGGAATCGTGATGTTTCGGCAGATGCTGCGTCTTCAGATGGAGGCGGTAAAAAAAGGTGAGGATCCCATGGGTGTCATCAGAGACCTTGAGAAAAACAAAATCATTGAATTTAAGGTCCAGACGGTTGATAGGGAGACGGGAAAGGAAATCCCTATTTCTAACTACGACGAGAGGAGCTTTGCAACTCCGATCAGCGAAAGAAGAAGGTGATACTGACTGACTTCATGCCTTTGAGGCTTGAAAGGACGTTGATGGCGACAACACAGGAAATATTGAAAGTCGGTATTGTTGGTCTGGGATTTGGCAGCACGGAATTTATTCCTACGCTCGAACGCCTGCCGCAGATCAAATTGGTTGGCGGCGCGGACCTCCGGCCTCAGGCCCGAGAATCCTTCAAGGCCCGCTTCGGTGGAAACGTTTACGAAAGCGTGAGGGAGCTTTGCGCTGACCCTGAGGTCGAGGCGGTTTGGATCTCCACGCCCAACCAGTTTCACGCAGAGCACGCCATTATTGCCGCCGAACATGGGAAGCACATGGTGGTTCGCAAGCCCCTCGGTATATCTATGGAGGAATGTAAGCGTGTTCTGGAAGCGGTCGAACGAAAGGGCGTGAAGCTTTTAGCCGGCGGCCAGACGCAAGGTACGAGCCCGCTGGTCCTCAGGTTGCGGCAGCTTGTGACGTCGGGTGAGCTAGGGCGGCTACGGGCGATTCAGCTTTTGGCCTATACGGGTTGGATGATGCGTCCGCGTATGCCTCAGGAGGTGGACGATAGCTTGGGAGGAGGGGTTGTATGGCGACAGGCCCCGCACCAGCTGGAGGTGGTACGTACCATTGGAGGCGGCATGGTTCGGAGTGTGCGCGCTATGACTGGGCGGTGGAGGCCCGAGCGGCCCAGCGGTACCGGCCACTATGCCGCTTTTCTCGAGTTTGAAGACGGGACACCGGCGACCCTCACCTATAATGGTTACGGGTTTTTCGACAGCGTGGAGCTTACCACGTGGGGTGCGGATAAAGGCCGAGAGCAACGAGAAAAATTCAGAAAGGCCCTGCTGAACAAGGAGGTGGATGAGGAGGCGGGTAAGGAATCGACTCGTTTTGGAACCAAAGGAGAGAGAATCGTCGTGGTCGGCGGGAGAGAAGGAAGGCCCTGGCTTCCGGGTAACCTTGGGCTATTTATTGTAAGCTTTGATGAGGGCGATGTTCGCATGTCGCCCAAGGGACTTTTTCTCTATGGGGTCGACGGTGTGCGGGAAATCGAGGTCAAGCAGCCGGGTGGGGAAGGGATGTCCCTGGACACGGAGGTGATGGAGCTCTATAACGCAGTGAAACATGAGGAGCCCCTGTTTCATGATGGACACTGGGGTATGGCGACGGCTGAGGTGCAATGGGCCATTCTTGAGTCGGCTCGGCAACGGAGTGAAATCCTCCTCAAGCATCAGGTCTCTGTACCTCAGGGCTATTGAGGATCTCCTATACTTTCTACTACCTGTAGCGGTTTTTGTGGGCGCTCTCTTAACGTTTTAAATGTTTAACTATATATAATTTCAACATCAATGATTATTCCGCCCCTTGAATATATCAAAGAGTTGATTTAACTCCTCGATTCGTTTAAAAATTTCCTTATGGTCTTGTGAGCTGAAAGGCAAAGCAAAATTAATAAAAATTCCAGCGTCAGATAAGGAGCTAGCGAGATGGCAGAGGATCAAATTGAGAAAATAGACGAAGCTAAATTACCCCGGGTTGATACCTACAAGGAATGGCAGGAGTCGCAGGGAATTCCCATCGTCAGGGGATTTTTTGTTCAGGATATCAAAACGGTGGAAGTGGCCCCATGGGATCTCAAGGGCGGCCTTGCCTCTTTTGTCCAACTGGATGGTACCGGTGGCATCAACGATGCCTATGTGTGCGAGATTCCAGCCGGAGAGAAACTCAAACCCCAAAAGCACATGTACGAGGAGATGGTTTATATCGCCAAGGGTCACGGAGCGACTTCGGTTTGGCAAAAGGAGGGGAAGAAACACACCTTTGAGTGGGGGCCAGGAAGCCTCTTTGCCATACCCATGAATGCTCGGTACCAGCACTTCAACGGCAGCGGCAGTGAACCGGCCAGATACTTCGCGGTGACGAATGCCAGTTTCATGATGAACCTCTTTCACAGCCTGGACTTTATTTTTGGAGATGAATTTGCATTTACGGACCGGTTTGACCCTAATACCGATGATTTCTTCAGTGGCAAAGGTACCCTCTATGGTCGTTTCTTCATGTCGACCAACTTTGTCCCGGATACACACACGGTGCAATTGTACGACTACCGGGAACGAGGCGCCGGAGGAAGCAACATCAAGTTTGATTTGGCCGGGAACACGATGTGTGCGCATATTTCGGAGTTCCCTGTCGGCACCTATAAGAAGGGCCATCGCCATGGTCCAGGAGCTCACGTTTTGATCCTGAGCGGCCAGGGTTGTTCTATTCTCTGGCCTGAAGGCGAAGAACGGACAACAGTGCATTGGACGCCTGGAAGCGTCGTGGTTCCCCCCGACCAGTGGTTTCATCAGCATTTTAATTACGGTGCTACACGGGCACGGTACCTTGCGCTACGCTGGGGAAGCTGGAAATATCGCTTCGCGAGACTGGGTGAAGGAGCAGAAGGATCAACGTATAAGAGCCTTAAAGAAGGCGGGGGTCAGATCGAGTATGAGGATGAAGATCCTCAGATTCACCAGGATTTTGAAGCGGCCGTGGCCAGGTCAGGAGCAGTCTGCGGGATGGCTAAATATCACCCCAACTGTACTCAGAGGAAAGCCGCCTAAGCGAGGATGGAGTTTCTAAGGTACGACGTTTACTGAAGTTAACAAAGAATAACGTAAGGGAGGCAAAAACGATGCTGACCAAAGAAGAAAACGAGAGGATGACACGGGTCGGTCCCGGCACACCGGGCGGGGAATTTCTTCGTCGTTATTGGTTTCCAGTTTCAGTGGCCGCAGAGCTGACTGATGAAAATCCCACGAAATTCATCAGAATCCTAGGGGAAAACCTGGTTCTCTTCCGTGACAAGTCAGGACGAGTGGGTCTCATTGAAGACCGTTGCTCCCATCGGGGGGCATCGCTTGTTTACGGGAGGGTGGAAGAGCGGGGCATTGCCTGCGCCTATCATGGTTGGCTTTACGACATTGAGGGCAACTGTTTGGAAACTCCTCCCGAGCCTGCAGAATGTAAGTTCATACTCACGTTAAAGGCGAAGACCTATCCTGTACAAAAGTTCGTGGGGCTCTACTGGACATACATGGGCCCGCAGCCTGCCCCCTTTATACCCAGGTATGATGTATGGGTGCGCAAGGATGGCATCAGGAAGATCTTTATTCAGCCCCAACTCGATTGCAACTGGGTACAGGCCATGGAGAATTCTGTGGATCCTGCGCATCTACAGATTTTGCATCAGAACACCGCGAACAGGGGCAGAATACCGCCCAGCACCACAAGGGGGTTCACAGACGATGTAGAGAAGTTTGAGTGGTATGAGGTCCCCTACGGAATTATGAAGAAACGGACCTACAAGAGTGGGAGAATGGATGAACACCCGGTGATTTTCCCAAACATCCTGAGACAGGCCAATTGCACACAGATTAGGGTTCCCATGGACGATACGCATACCAGGATCTTCTTTGTTCGTTTCTACCCTAGTAAGGATGGAAGCATTGTTGAACAGGATGGCGATCCACCCGCGGAGTACATGAAACCGTACAAAAACCCTCCCGATGCTATCCACCCGTTCACCAGATTCGACATCAGCAAGGAGGTCCAGGCCCAAGACCATATGGCATGGGAAACTCAGGGGCCCATTGCGGATCGCACCCAGGAGCGGCTGGCCACTTCCGATCGCGGGGTCATCATGCTGAGGGAGATGTTGCTGAGTAATATCGACAGGGTCGAAAAAGGTCTGGATCCAAAAGGGGTTATCAGGGACCCGGCGCAGGATACGATGATCGATACCAACCTTTCGGAATCACTGATGGGACCTGAGACGAGGCCGGAATATAGAGAGCAGGCAAGTCTGGACTCGCAGCGGTAAAACAACCCCTCCAGAATTCACAAGTGTCTGACGAGGCCTGGCCACCCTGAAAGAGGGGTGGCCAGGCAATCCAACCAAAAGATATAAAGCTTCCCATCAATTATTTCCGTATCAAACATTTCTGTATTAAAGAATAGCGCAAAGTGGTTTTTTTGCCGGCATTTGCGTCTTGCCGGTGGTGGGGGAGTTGTTGTATTGTCCGCTAAAGTATTTGAAGGAAGGGGAATAGAGAAACCAGTTCGAAACTTTTATCGGGCACCGAATTCATAAGAAATTTGGGGGATAATTTATGGCTGAAGAAACTTTGAATTTTTGGAATCCTAAGACTCCCTATGATCGCTGGATGGAATCCCAGAACATTCCGATACATGAGGGTTATTACATCGAAGATCTTAGAACGTTGAATCTTGGACATTGGAAGGAACGGGGCTGCAACGGAGCCTTTCTCAAGCTGGCTGGGCAAGAGGGGGTCTCGCAAGCCTATGTAACAGAGATCCCTGCGGGCGAGACCCTTCCCCCGTATAAAATGGCCTTGGATGAGTTGATTTACGTGGTGGAGGGAAGGGGTCTCACCACCATCTGGGCGGGTGACCGGCCCAAGAAGGTCTTCGAGTGGCAAAAGTACAGTCTCTTTATGATCCCTGGGGGTTATCAGTACCAGCTAGGCAACGCCCAAGGGAACCAGTCGGTTAGGTTGCTTCACTATTCTTACCTCCCTGTGGCTATGGGTATTTTCAACAATCCTGACTTTTTCTTGAACAATTCCTACGTTGATACGGAATCCTTGTATGGCGAGAATAGCTCGGAATTTTATGCTCAGGCCAAGGTTCAGAAGCGAGCCGGGTCCAGGGCCGGACGCGAGATGAATGTTTGGTATGGTAACTTCTTTCCGGACATGAGGGCATGGGACAGACTCCAGCCATTCAAGGGGAGGGGTGCCGGTGGCCATGTGGTCTGGATAGGATTTCCCAAATCTCCGATTTACTGTCACATGTCGGTATTTCCCTCTAGGAGTTACAAGAAAGCCCATAGGCACGGGCCGGGTGTTGTGATCGTTATTCCGGCAGGGGAAGGCTACTCGATCATGTGGCCTGAGGGGGAAGAGAAGGTTGTAATTCCCTGGCATGAAGCGAGTGTTTTTGTTCCGCCTAACCGATGGTTCCACCAGCATTTCAACATAGGCCCGTCCCCTGCAAGATACCTTGCCTCGCACGCCCCTAGGGTCTTAAGGGGGTCTGGCGAGAGAATCGAGGACAGACAGAGAGACCAAATTGAATACCCGGAGGAAGACCCCTGGATCCGCCAAAAATTTGAGGATGAACTGACGAAAAGGGGCTTGAAGTCCGTTATGCCTGAAGAGGCATATAAGGATAGGGACTTTGAGTGGGAGTACCAAGAGAACGAATAGCGTGGCCCCAGCCAAGGTGAGATCAACGGGGAGGACATATGAGTAAAGTCCGGACTGTAATCTTCATATGGATGCTCTGCTGGCCAGGTATCGTGTTCGGTCAGGTCAAGCCTGGCTGGGAAGCCGAGTGGGAAAAAACCGTGGCAGCGGCCAAGAAAGAGGGAAAACTTTCGGTCTTTTTATATCGGCGCGACAATATTGAGACCGCTGTCCGGGCCTTTCAAAAAAAGTATCCGGAAATTCAGATAACGACGGTGGCCATGGCTGCCCCACAAACGGGCCCTCGGATGATGGCCGAAAGACGTGCCAATAAACATCTCTGGGATATATGCATATGTGGCCCTACCACGCCTTTCAGAACCTTTTATCGTGGAAACGCCCTTGACCCGATCAAGCCGGCTTTGATTTTGCCTGAGGTCTTGGATGAGACGAAATGGTGGCAGGGGCAACATCATTACCAGGATCCTGAGAGTCGATATATTTTTGTTTACATATGGAATATCTCCACACCGTCGGTCTATTACAATACAAAACTTGTAAAACCAGACGAGGTTAAGTCCTACTGGGATTTGGTGGACCCCAAGTGGAAGGGGAAGATCCTTTCCATCGATCCCCGCAGACCTGGCCGCCAGCGTGTGGGTGCTCGTGTCCTCTATCATATGCCAGACCTAGGGCCTGAGTTTTTAAGGCGCTTTTACGGTGAGATGGATGTCACCTTGAGCCGAAATGACCGTCAGGCCATGGACTGGTTAGCGGTGGGAAAATTTTCGATATGTCTCCTGTGTGGTCGTATCAGGGATGCGAAGGCACAGGGCCTCCCGGTTGATGAGTTTGAAACGGTAAAATGGAAGGAGAATCGGGGCCTGACATCGGGAAGTAGCGGTACCATTGTTCTTATGAAACGGGCTCCACACCCCAACGCTGCCAAGCTATTCATCAACTGGCACCTTTCACGTGAAGGACAAGCAAGCTTTCAAAAGATTTTGAATATGGTCGACGTTGAGATGGAATCCATGAGGATCGATATCGCTAAAGACGTGGTTCCTGAGGATTACCGGCGTAAGGATAATATAGATTATATCGTGATGGATACCCCCGAAAGAGGCGATAACAGGCCGGAGGGTAAGCTG
>JACZQL010000036.1 GCA_022545745.1 Deltaproteobacteria bacterium
CAGGACTATCCAACGCTATACCATGAGTCACAATGCAGCGTCCAGCATCAGCCCGGCATTGGCCAAAGAAGGAAGTTTGGGGATCGCGTTTTGTTCCAACTTTGGGTAATATAAGGGATATGGGATATTAGGGGTTTGCCTCCCGATGGGGAACCCTGCAATCCAATTCCAAGGGTGATGTTAAAGGGGAGAGGTTGTGGCTGATTCCGACATTCCAACAGAAACCATTCAACGTCCGGGTCTCATGAAACGTTTTCTTGCCCGGTTGAATCCACGGAATATGAACCTCCGCGGTGGAATGTGGACCGTAGGCATCACCGTACTCCTTGTCGGTTTGCTTTTATTCGCTGTCGCCGTTTACTGGAGCAACGAGCCGGATCTCTTTGATATTCAGCAAGTCGCCGAAGAACAGGCCGCGAGCCGCAACGAGACTCTGGTGACCGGATATGCTACCACGAGCGCACTGATCATGGTGGCAAGTAAATTACTGGACAAACCCGGTGGCTATTTGAGCAACGACGTCCTGCCTCCCAGTGTTTTCATGGACAACATGCCCAGTTGGGAATATGGTGTTTTGGTTCAAGTGCGTGATCTGACCCGAGTGTTACGAAACGACATAAGCCGCGGCCAGACGCAATCAAAGGAGAACCTGGATCTGGCGAAGGCAGAGCCGCAATTCAGCGTGGATAACGAGGCCTGGTTATTCCCCGCAGCGGAGACCGAATATCGCAAGGGGATCAAGGCATTGAAAAACTATCTCGCTGGAGTCGCGGACACTACGAATACGGGTACGCAATTTTATTCCCGTGCGGATAATCTTCGCGACTGGCTCAAGGTGGTGGCCAATCGTCTGGGGAGCCTATCCCAACGCCTGAGCGCCAGTGTGGGACAGGTCCGGATCAACACGGATCTGGCGGGTGATGCTGACGCACAGCAATCCACCCAGCCGAATTTCGAAGTAGGGATCAAAACACCCTGGCTGGAGATTGATGACGTCTTTTACGAAGCACGCGGCACCTGCTGGGCCTTGATCCACTTTCTACGTGCGATGGAGATCGATTTTAAGGAAGTGCTGGAGAAGAAGAATGCCCTGAGAAGCGTCCAACAGATTACCCGAGAATTGGAAGCTACACAAAGAACCGTTTGGAGCCCGATGGTTCTCAATGGACCGGATTTCGGATTCACGGCGAATTATTCTCTCGTGATGTCATCCTATATTGCCCGGGCCAATGCCGGTATCATCGATTTGAATAATTTGCTTTCCCAAGGCTAGCCCCGGCTTTAAAAAATTCAATTCGATTAGTCCAAGGTGCTCTCAATGGAGAGAAAGGACGACATTCGCGAGCGAGTCTGGCGACTCATGACAGAAAAACACGTCGCCCGCTTCCCGGGCGCCCGGGGACGGATCCCCAACTTCGTCGGCTCCGAAAGGTGCGCCCGCCTCCTTTGTCAGCTACCTTCGTGGCAGAAAGCCAAAAGGATCAAAGCCAACCCGGACTCACCCCAGCGGGCCATCCGCCAAAGGGCCCTCGAAGAGGGAAAGATCATTTATATGGCGGTCCCGAGACTTCAAAGCCTGAAACCATTCATCGAGTTGGACCCAACACACTTGAAAGTCTCCCCTTTCCACGCCTCCTCCATTAAAGGGGCCGCAAAGTACGGACGCCCAGTGCGTATGGAGGAGATAAAAGAGATCGATCTTATTGTTTGTGGTTCCGTCGCGGTGAATCGAAAAGGCGCGCGGGTCGGGAAGGGAGGAGGCTATTCGGACCTGGAATTTGCCCTGCTGAGGGAAGAAGGGAAAGTCGACGCCAAGACCCCAATCGTCACCACGGTCCACCCCTTGCAAATCGTGAAGACCGAGATGCCCATGACCAAGCATGACATACCGCTGAGCGCAATCATCACCCCGGAAGAGATCCTGTCCGTCGGTCCGAACAGGCAAAAACCGCGGGGGATTTACTGGGCTATGATTTCTCAGGAGAAGATTGACGCTATTCCGGTCCTCAAGGCGAGGAAGGCCCTTATGAAGGAATCCGATTAACCCCGATCCGACATTAATCAGTCCATGAAATTATCTTTAGCGAGTATCAGATAGGGATCCAAAGCTGTTTGTGCCATAAATCGATAAGTCACCCGTGGTGTAAGTACGGGCCTGCGACCAAAACGTCGGCAGCCGTTGAAATGTCTGCCCCAAGATCGCACATGGGTCACTCATTTTTGTCGGATCGGGGCTAATGATAGGAAGTCTCTTTTTCTTTATCTAGATCGAGCAAGGTCCTACGGCCCGCAAACCCGTCACGGATACGGTGCCAATGGCTCACGTCTTCTTCACCATACTGCCAACAGAGAAACACGACCTCCTCTCCCAAGAGGCAAGGAAAATCCACGAGTCCCTGTTCTACTCCTTTACAAACACAGCCAAGATCGTTGACCTCCTCCACTAACTCTTCCACGCGCCGGATGGCACGGGCAACCGTATCATCTGCCTTGAGCCTCTCTTGCAAATCAGGACTGTCGGGGTTGAGCCCCTCCCGGCGGATGAGGGCCTCGCTCTTGCTTTTCATCTCCTCGAGGCTTTGAAATACCTGCTCAATCAATGGACGCAAGGTGGGAAGAAGGGCCCTCGCCTCGGCCACAGTGAAGAGACGAGGAAAGGACTGAAAGTTGGCCATGACCTAACTAGGACTAACCCGAGGCTCTGCATTCAGGGCCATCCCCTTTTTCATCTCTTTGAGTAAGGAAATGTTGTCCGAGTGTCCGGTCATGCAAGCGGTCACCATGCCTCGAATGGGCCTTCCGAACAAATAGAAATCGCCTATGATGTCCAGAATTTTGTGCCGGGCCAATTCGTTGGGAAAACGCAGATCCGTGTTGATGATCTTTTCATCATCGATCAGGATACAATTGCTGAGGCGACCGCCATTGGCCAGACCCATCTTTTCGAGCTGTTCGATATCCTTCACAAACCCGAAGGTGCGGGCCCCGGCGATCTCCTCTCGGAAGGACTCCGCACCGGAATAGATATAGGTGTGCTCTTGCATACCCACCGGGGCCGGATAGTTAAGGATATAGCGAACCCCAAAGGTGTCTGCTGGCTCCACCGTGATCCACTTGCCCGTCTCCGTGTCCGTCCGGTAGGGTTTATCCACCACGATCTCCAACCACTCGGCATCCTGCTCCTCGATGCCGGCTTCTTCGATCAGGCGGCAAAATTCCAATGCAGATCCATCCATGATGGGAATTTCTCCATGCATCTTGACCAGCAGGTTGCTAATACCATAGGAGTGTAGGGCGGCAAGAAAATGCTCCACCGTTCTGACCATGATACCCTTGCGCTGAAGAGAGGTGGCATACCCTGTGGAGCGCACATAGTTCAGATGGGCAGGGACGATGGTATCGGCCGAAATACCGGTAAACAGGATACCGCTATGGGGAGTCATTGGCTGGAGGATGAGGCCTGTTTTCACCCCTGAGTGAAGTCCGTGACCCGCACCCACCACGCTCTTTTTTAGCGTCCTCTGTTTCAGGGCCATCTTGCGCGGGCGTCTGGATGCCACTGCCTTAGGACGCTGCCCTTTCATCACCTTGGCTTTCTTCCCTTTTGCCACCGTCTTTGCCGCAGGCTGATCCCCCAGGGCCCGCTGTACCGTTTCCAATAAACTGTCCAGGGAAAGTGGCTTCTCCAAGAAGTCAAATGCCCCTAGCCTGGCGGCCGCCACGGCAGTGTGGATGTTGCCGTGACCTGAAATCATAATCACCCGAAGGTTCGGGTGTTGCTCCTTGATTTGTTTGAGAATGTCGATTCCATCCACGTCGGGCATCCAGATGTCCAGCAGAACGAGATGGGGGGACTCCTTTCGAATGAGGTCCCGTACCACGGCCTCGTTTTTGGCTTCCACCACCCGATAGCCTTCGTCCGTGAGGACCTCTCTTATGGTCTCCCGGATACCATCCTCATCATCGACGACCAGAATCGTTTTTTCGTTCCTTTTCACTCCGCGCTCTCCTCCGCCGGTTACTCAATTTGACCAGCCGTTAAATTGAAAGCCCGTGCTCTCTCTTTGTCACCTCCGCAGAACGGTCCTGTGTGGTCACGGGCAATTCAATGATAAACCGCGTACCCGTGGGTTCGTTTGGACGCACCCGGATATAACCCCGGTGATCTGAGACGATGGCGCTCACGATGGCCAGACCCAAACCCGTCCCGTCTTTCTTGGTGGAAAAGTAAGGCTCGAAAATATTCTCTCTCACCTCGGGGGACATCCCACAACCGTTATCCGCAACCTCCAGGTGAACGATTCCCAAGGAAGGGTCATACTCCGTAGAGATCTCAATCCTTCCCCCCTCTCCCACCACAGCCACCGCGTTGTCCAGCAGGTTGATCAAGACGCGCTTGATCTGTTCCCGGTCCAGCTCAAGCAGTGGAAGATCTCCCTGCCTGTCGAAGCGGAATTCCAGATCTTTATGCCCTTCCTTGAAAAGGAAGAGAGCCTCTTTGACCACCTGGTTGAGATCATTGGGAGCCAGCTTCGCCGTGGGTAGACGGGCAAAGTTAGAGAATTCGTCGACCAGGTTCTTGAGCTCCTCCACTTGTTTGATGATCGTAGAAGTGCACTTCTCTAAAACCGCGCCATTGCCCTCCAGGAGATGCTCGTAGCGTTTTCTCAGACGTTGGGCGGAGAGCCGAATGGGCGTGAGGGGATTTTTGATCTCGTGGGCGATCCGCCGGGCCACTTCGCGCCAGGCCTCCATCCGCTGAACTTTCTGGATCTCGGTGATGTCCTCCACAAACATCATGACGCCCAGGATCTTTTCGGCATCATCCCTCAGGGTGTCGGCAGTCACGAGCAAAGTCAGGATCCGGTCGCTTCTCGTAACCTTGATCTCACGCTCGATGCCCCTGCTTCCCTGCACACCATCGATGATCTCCCTCAGAACCACCAGGGAATCGGACTGAAAGACCTCGTTGTATCGTTTCCCCAGGACCTCACCCGCATCCAGGCCCAAGACCTGTTCCGCAGCTCGGTTGATGGTAGTGATCCTCCCCTGCTGATCTACAAATACGACCCCGGCCGTAACATTGGCCAACAGGGTCTCCATATACCGCCTTCTCTGCTCCAGCTCCGTATTGATCTGCTTCAAGTCCCGCGTCATCTGATTGAAGGAACCCACAAGCATACCGATCTCATCATCGCCACTGGTGTCGATCTGATAATCCCAATTCCCGTGGGCCACCTCGTGGGTTCCCTCGGCAAGCTTTTGAATGGGGCCGGTGATCCCCTTGGCCAGGTAAAGACCGAACCAGGTGGCGGAAAATATGATCACGAGGGTAACGAGGACCAGGGTCATCAGGTAAGTGTTCTTAATATCCTCTTTAAAGATCGCCATATTCTTGTGCTCATCATAGGAACGCCTGATCTGAAGTGCCCGTTTTGCGACACTCTTGGGGACAAAGTAATCCACGACCACGACACCCAGGATTTTATCGTCCTGGCTCTTTACGGGGACCGCGCCCCGGATAATATCCCCTTCTCCAAAGCCTTGGGTGCGGGTCACCTCCAGACCACGCAACGCACGGTTGAGAAATTCGGATTCAGGCTTGACCGTGATGCCCGTGGGAACTTTGTCATTGAAGGCCACCACCAGGGGCTTACGATCGGGGGAGAAGATTTCCACCGTCCCCAGATTGTACTCGCGCTGTTTGGCCTCCACGAAGGCCTTCAGGCCGTCCATAGACTTGGGGTCAAACAGCCCTGCCTCCGTGATACGCCGGCTGAGCTGGCGGGCATAAAACAGGGCATTGTTAGCTGAGTTTTGGTAATAGGTCTCACCGATTTCCAGCGAGCCTCGTAGCGCGTTGGCCACCTGTACCCCAAACCATTTCTCGAAGGACTTCGTAACGAATCCCCCGGCAATGAAAAAGAGAAGCAAGGTGGGGATCAGCGACAGGCCAATGAAGACTAGCACGAGTCGTACCCGAAGGCGTGATCCCAGGATGTTCCTTCTTCTCTCGAACAGAAGCTTGACCAGACTCCGGACCACCAGAAAAACCAGCAGAACGAGAAGGATGATATTGATGTTGACAAGGAGAAAGAAGGCGATGTTGTTGGTGAGGGAGTATTCGGTGGATATTTCAGGGATCAGTAGTTCGAAGGAGGCAAAGAGCAGCACCATCACGGTGGCGATGAGCATCACCATCCCTTCGCGCTTTCTCCGCTTTGCCTCCTCTTGCCTGAGGCTGTCTTCTATTCCTTTTGACCTGTCCAGCGAGGCCATAAGCTATCAAGCCCCCCAATGGGCCGAGACGGAAAGTGAAAAGATTCTATCTTTTGAGGAGGTAAAGGACAAGGGTTAAGATTACGCTGATAAGTAGGCTCGTGGCCAGGGGAAAATAGACAGTGAGGTTCCCTCTCCGGAAGATTATGTCCCCAGGGAGTTGCCCCAACCAGGGTATCTTGGCCCCCAGGGAGAAGATCACCCCTAGAACCACCAGCAGTAGGCCAACGAGAATAAGGACCTTGCCCAAATCGCCCATGACTGCGCTTTCCCCCTCACTCAAAGCAGGTTCCGCTGCTTGCCACGATTATCTGGCGGGATCGTTCCCTTACTGCGGCCAAAGTGTTCGTAGGCCAGGGGAGTGGCCACGCGTCCCCTGGGTGTGCGGTTTAGATATCCCACCTGAATCAGGTAGGGCTCAAAGGCGTCCTCGATAGTGTCTTTTTCCTCACCGATGGCAGCCGCAAGTGTCTCCAACCCGACGGGTCCCCCGCCGAACTTGTCGATCAAAGTCAGCAGGATCATGGTGTCCATCTTATCGAGTCCCATATGGTCTATTTCTAGCATCTCCAAGGCACCCTGGGTCGCTTCCTTGGTAATGCTACCCTCTGCCTTCACTTCAGCGTAATCCCGCACCCTGCGGAGCAAACGATTAGCGATTCTCGGAGTGCCACGGGACCGGCGGGCAATCTCCGCCATGCCTTCATAGTTTCCCTTCGTCCCCAGAATGGCAGCGGATCTTTGCAGGATCTGGACCAGGGTCTCGGGGGAATAGAAATCGAGACGAAAGACAGCTCCAAACCGGTTGCGCAGTGCAGGTGTGAGGAGTCCCGATCGCGTGGTTGCGCCAATGAGCGTGAACCGTTTGAGTTCCAGCTTTATGGATCGGGCGGATGGACCCTGGCCGATCATGACATCGATCTGGTAGTCCTCCATGGCCGGGTAGAGGACTTCTTCCACCACATGGTTGAGACGATGGATCTCGTCGATAAAGAGGATATCGCCTTCTTCCAGGTTGGTGAGCAACGCTGCCAGATCGCCGGGCCGCTCCACCACGGGGCCCGAGGTCGCCTTAATGTTGACCCCCATCTCCTTGGAAATGATATAGGCCAATGAGGTTTTCCCCAACCCCGGCGGTCCATGAAAGAGAAAATGGTCTAGGACATCTTTTCGTCCTTGGGCCGCAGCAATGGCTACCTTGAGATTCTCCTTAATCTTTTCCTGGCCCACATATTCGTCGAAGGTCCGGGGCCTGAGACCCACCTCGAATTTCAGGTCGTCCTCAGTAGGCCTTGCAGTGATCTCGCTGGGATTCACGTCTATGGATGATACCAAAGACCCCTTGGGCTCCTTGACCGCTCGTTGTGCCATGGGTCGTTTCCTTATTGACTCAGCCTACGCAGGGTTTCCTTCAGCACCACTTCCAGGTTCCTTTCTTCACCGTTAACCACTTCACGTACGATTCTTTCCGATTCCCCTCGCCGGTAGCCCAGATTCACAAGGGCAGAAACGACGTCCCGCATCAGCTGTGAGCTTCCGTCCTGTCTGCCCATCTGGTTCTCGTCGGGCAAGGCCATCAGTTTGTCTTTCAGCTCAACAATCATACGTTCCGCAAGCTTCTTCCCAACTCCGGGAATTGAAACAAGGCGCACTTGGTCCGCCTCCCTGAGGGCCCGAACCAGTTCCTTTGATGGAATCCCCGAAAGTATGCCGATGGCCAACTTTGGACCGATCCCCGACACACCCTTCATCATTAAAAAAGTTTGCTTCTCCTCGTACTCGAGGAACCCAAACAGTTGCAAGGCATCTTCTCTCACGTGGGTATGAACAAAAACGCTGACGGGTTTCCCAATCTCCGGTAAACGGTAGAACACGCCGAGGGAGATAAAAAGTTGATAACCGACTCCCCCGACATCGATGATAACTTCGCCGGGTTCCTTATGGGCAAGTGAGCCACTAATCTTTGCTATCATTATTGCGCCTCGTCCTTACCGACTGGACCACCGACGCCCCTCTTGGCGCTGCGGTGACGCCGCTGCCGCGACCCGCGATTGAAAGGACCGCTGATGGAGATAGCAGATGGCCGCGGCGAGGGCATCTGCTGCATCCGTGGGAATTGGGTTGGCGAGATGAAGGAGCGCGCCAACCATTTTTTGCATTTGCAGTTTGCTGGCATGACCGTAACCGACCACCGCCTGCTTGATA
>JACZQL010000480.1 GCA_022545745.1 Deltaproteobacteria bacterium
GAAATCGGTATTCACGAAAAGATTCATGACGTTGGGCGCGGTGTTCCCACCGAGCAGAAGAGCCGGGCTGGAAGCCGCGTTGATGATCCGATGCCATGCATTCATGGGAATGGAGAATAGAGAACCCGCCTGCCACTCAAAGGTCTGTTTCTTGTTGCTTCCTTCGGCCCAAACTTCGGTGGTTCCACGCCCTTCGACGACGAAATACTGCTCTTCATAGAGGTGGCGCTCCGCATTGAGGGCACCCGCCCCTGGTAGCTCGATAACGTAAGATCCCCAAAGGCCCTCCGTGCCAAAGAGTTGAATGAAGGTGCCTTTACCACCCATGCGTTTCCAGGGTTTGAGCGGTAGGTCCTGGATCTTTCTGACTCCTATAGCACGGTAGATGGGAATGCTCTGTTCCTCCATAAAGGTATCGTATGGTGAGTTGGGTCGCCCCCATTTCCCGTATCCTGCCTTTTGAGCCTCTCCCGTGGGTTCGTGCCACTCTTGCAAGGATTTCTCAGCCATGTCGTCGCCTCCTTACTGGTAAATATTCAAACAATAAACAAGCTTGGTGTTAATCATCTTCCTCATTCCGGTCTTCTCTTCGGCGTTCGGAAACCGTGAATTGCTTTAGCCTCTTGGAGTATTCTTCCAGCTGCTTTTCAACCATACCATTGATGGAGGTAGCCGGATAGTGTCCCTCGCTATCTCTCTGACCAGCCGGCGTACCGGTGAGAACTTCGATCCCCTCGTCGATGGTACTGACAGCATAAATGCAAAACTTCCCTTGTGCAACGGCCTCCACCACGTCACGGCGTAGCATCAGATTTATCAAATTGGAGCGGGGTACCAGAACTCCCTGATCTCCAGTGATACCCTTGAGCCGGCAGAGTTCGAAAAACCCCTCGATCTTGCGATCAATCCCACCGATTGCCTGGATCTCACCGTTCTGATTTACCGAGCTGGTAATCCCTAAAGCCTCTCCTCAATGAGGTTAAGCCGATAGGTTTTCTCATCGCGTGCCTTCTCAACGTGCTTGCCCGTAACCAGCTCGCTCCCATCCTTTCTTGCCCAATAATCCGACTCAATCAGGACGTCGAGAATATCGCTGAATCGAGTCGATAGCTTTTCCTGGTCTTCCACCAACCTTGCTCCATGTTCGACGATTTCCGACACACCGCTGGAATCAAAGTGGCGAAGCCCTTCCCACTGACAGCAGGCGCTAATGAAACAGGCATAGGAAACGATGTTGTCTTTGGATTTATCGATCTGAGAGTCAAAGTCACACGGAAATCGGGGTCTGCAGAAGAGAGATACTGATACAAAAAAGGGTCTCCGATCATGATCACTTTGGTGTCGGTGGGAATGGGCTCGGGTCTCAGACCCTGGGGCGGTAACCAGCCGAACTGAGAGGCCGGTTCTTCAATGCGATGCTCCTGATTCTTGATGACCCTCTTTAGGGACTCCCATACCCCCGGATTGGACAATACATCCCGATCGTAAAGAACTAGATAGCCCGCATTGGCACGATTAATCGAACCCGCCTTGATTTGGGTAAAGTCCGTGGTAAAACCCCCGAGGACCGGGCGCTTCTCCACCACTCCAAACACGTTATGGTAGGTGGGATTAGTTTCAATGATGATTGGGGGCCCCTGGGTATCGCTGTTGTCAACAAAGACATTGACCCGGTAAGGAAGGAACGGATCGGAGGGGGCTTCCGGAGGCTGAAGAAGGGCCAGTGGCCCCTTCGTCTGGGCGCCCTCGGTCCCTTTAAAATGTCCCAGATTTTTCAGAATGTCGTTCCTCGATCATGGCTTGACGCTGACGCGCAAATTCCTCACTCTCAAAAGTCGCCTTGATCTCCTTTTGAAGCGATTGGATAAATTCCTCCATATCCTTCTTGAGAATCTTCCCCCACCCGCGGCGGACGTTCAGCGCCTGCGGTCGGTCAGGGTCAGTGAAGTTGTAAACGTAGCACCAGTCTTCCGGAACTGATGAGTTTTCCTCTGGCCGAGCCATTCCCGCCGTAATCTTTTTCAAAAACGACTTGATGATGGTGGTCTTTCCAGTGCCGGTAAGCCCATTAACGTATATATTAAAGCCCGGTTTGTTGACCCCTAGACCAAATTCAATGGCACGCATGGCCCTTTCCTGCCCGATGAAATCGGCCAGCGGGATCATATCCGACGTACACGCAAATGGCAGAAGTGCGGATGAGCATTTCCACCGGAGTTTTTCCGGCGAAACATCATAGGCTGTCATAAATCCACTCTCCAGCTCTCACGAAACAATACAAACAACCTCAATATCAGATAACAGTAATAGATACACCTGCCAAATGCCAGCTACTCACCTAGACAAAACTCACTAAAAACTGAGTCCAAAGGAAGATTACAACCAGCGGTTTTGGCGGTCATCCGTTCGGTTCTTAACATCAAGCTTCCGTTGTCAA
>JACZQL010000481.1 GCA_022545745.1 Deltaproteobacteria bacterium
GGGGCGCGATGCGGTGCGACGGATGTCGCCGAAGGAGATACGATCCGCGCATGCTTTGACGGCATGGGGTCGGTTTCGGTTCGTTTTGTATAGCAGGCTGCTGAAAAAGACTCATATGCTTCGTTGCGCTCAATCGCCTCGGTCCAACGTACCGCCTAAGTACGCCTCCACTCGTCGATTTTTCGCGCGCCTCGCCTCTGAGATCTTTTTGACCAGCCTGTAAACAGATTTATTAATAACCTGCTAGAGGAGGCTCAATGGAGAAGGTAAAAGCCGCGATCATTGGCTCTGGAAATATTGGGACAGATCTACTTTATAAGCTCAAGCGCAGCAATATTTTGGAACCCACTATCATGGCCGGGATCATTCCCGAGTCAGAGGGGCTGGCGCGAGCGCGTAAGGAGGGATTGGTCACGACCCATGAAGGCATTGAAGGGTTGCTGAAGCTAGCGGACCAATTCGATATTGCCTTTGAGGCAACCACCGCCAGGGCCCATATGGAAAATGCCCCCTTGCTCAAAAAGGCAAACAAGATCGCTATTGATCTCACACCTGCAGCCGTGGGCCCTTACGTGATTCCCCTGGTAAATCTCAACGAACATTTGGGTGAGCCCAATGTCAATCTCGTTAGCTGTGGGGGACAGGCCACCGTGCCTTTTGTTCATGCTATGCGTGAGGTGGCGCCAGTTGAATATGCAGAAATCGTGGCGACCATTGCCAGCAAAAGCGCCGGGCCCGGTACGAGGCAAAACATTGACGAGTTTACGGATACGACAGCACGGGGATTGGAAAAGATCGGTGGGGCCAAGCATGGGAAGGCCATCATTGTTTTGAACCCGGCAGAGCCGCCGATCCTGATGCGTAATACCATCTATGGGATTGTAGAAGAGACTGATCCGGAAAAACTTCTGCGTTCCATTGAAAGAATGCTCACCCGGATCAAAGAATACGTACCGGGCTATCGACTGCGGGCCAAACCACTCATCGAAGACGTCCCGGACGGAAAGAAAAAGAAAAAAGTGACCCTATTCGTCGAGGTGGAAGGAGCGGGGGATTATCTACCGAAATATGCCGGTAACCTCGATATGATGACCTCGGCAGCCGTGAAGGTGGGAGAAGAGATCGGCAAACACCTGTTGGCAGGGACCTGGAAGAAAAAGGATAACGTGGAGGCGCGAGCATGAGTGATAGGGTAAAGATTCATATATTAGACAGCACATTGAGGGACGGAAGCCATGCTCTGGCGCACCAGTTTACAGCGGAGCAGGTGACGAACGTGGTCAAGGCACTGGACGATGCCGGTGTTGAAATCATTGAAGTGTCCCATGGGGATGGACTGGGCGGCTCGACCGTTACCTATGGTTTCTCAAAACAGTCTGAAATGGAACTGCTCAAAGCGGCCTCCTCCGTCATTAAAAGAGCAAAACTAGCCGTGTTGCTTCTCCCAGGGATCGGGACAAAAGACGACCTTAAAATGGCCGCTGACTTTGGGGCAAAGGTCGCACAGATTGCCACCCATGTCACCGAGGCGGATATTTCGGAGCAGCATGTCGGCCTGGCAAAAAAGATGGGGATGGAAGTTATCAGCATGCTTATGATGTCCCACATGGGGTCCGCGGAAAAGATCGCGGAGCAGGGGAAGCTCGCAGAAAGTTATGGGTCCGACGTGGTTTTAGTGACGGACTCCGCAGGAGCGCTCATGCCCCATACCGCCAAAGAAAGGATCGCGGCCCTGCGTGCAGCCGTTAAAATTGATATCGGTTTTCACGGCCACAACAATCTTTCCCTCGCTGTGGCCAATAGTGTTGCTGCCATTGAAGAAGGGGCCCGTTGGCTCGATGCCTGTACCTGCGGCCTGGGTGCCGGATCGGGAAATACACCGACGGAAGTGATCGCTGCCGTTCTCGACAAGATGGGTTATGAGACGGGCATCGATTTGTGGAAGATTATGGATGTGGCCGAGGAAATCGTGCGACCGATCATGCCCAAGCCTGTCAGGATAGGTAGGGTAAGCCTCACTATGGGATACGCAGGAATCTATTCGAGCTTTTTACTCCATGCGGATAGGGCTGCTGAAAAATTCGGCGTGGATGCTCGGGATATCCTGGTCGAATTGGGCAAGCGAAAGCTAGTTGGCGGCCAAGAGGACCAGATAGTGGAAGTGGCCATGGCCCTGGCGGGGAAAAAGAAGCAAGGTCTAGGGAGAGAAAACTTACAGACCTGAACCTCAAGCAGAAGGCTGCAAAGCGCTAAGCGTCAAATGCTATTAACCGCAGATTTACACAGATTAACGCAGATAAGGATTCGGACATTTCACCGCAGAGACGCAGAGTACGCTGAGGAAATCCCTTTTGCCCAATCGGGAGACGACGATTGGGCAAAACCTCACAGCTCTAATCTGAGAAGCGTTTTTTTCT
>JACZQL010000482.1 GCA_022545745.1 Deltaproteobacteria bacterium
AGGTCCTAAGGAACCCAGTTCTTAGTAGGGCAAATTTATACTTTTCTCCCTTACCCCTGTCAATCCCCCCAAGGGTATTCTTAAATCCACCCTTAGGGGGTTATTCCAGCCCATCCCATCACTCCCCCTCCGGCATTGGCCAGCTTGACAAAGGGCTCCGTCCCGCTTCTCGCCAGTCCAACATTTCGGTCAATGGCCAGGGTTCTACGATTAGCAAGACCGAGCATGCAGTCCTGGGTGACAGAAGGATGCTCACCCGTAGCAGCGCTCGAATCTAAAGGGTACCCTCATCAGGTCCCATGCAGAAGATTTTCCCAATCAGCTTCTCTATTTCTTTTTCTTCCTTTTTGACTTGTAAAACGTTTTGTGACAATTACCACAAGCACCCTTGTTAAATTCGCCTACAGCTTTAGTCTGGACTTTGACTTCAGCCTCATCTTCGGCTGCAGCCGCTTTAGCCAGAGCCGCCGCAGCTGCCTTTACCTCATCCCGACGCTCGCTAAACTCACCCCACCTCTCCCAGATCTCTTTTTTCGCCCGCGACTTCTCAGAGGTGCTTCCTTTGGGGAAGAGATCCAGCACCTTGTCCATATTTCGAACAATCGCTTTTGCTTTGGATTCGATTGTGGCAAAGTCCTTTTCCGCTATGGCCGCCTTAATTGCTTTTCTTGCGCGGTCGTTGGACTTCATGAGACTCCGTCTCTTCTTTATCACATCCTCTTGGGAGAAGAGCTGAGAAGCAACCGACAAGAAGAAAAGCCCAGCCAGAACCGTGAAAGATATCCTGATCAGTCTCACATTTTCTCTCCTTTCAACTTATGAATGTCTCAGGTCCGCCGTAACTACATCAAAACCCACTTATAGGAGCAAAGCCTCCATCCCTGAAGCCGCTCCCCCTCCGGCATCGGCCAGCTTGACAAAGGGCTCCTCCCGGCCTTTCGCCTGTGGGCCGGAGATTATGCCTTCTGAGCTTTTACCTTCTCAATGGCCGCCCTCACCTCCAATGAGTCTGCGTATGGTCTCCCTCTTTTTTCTCTTCGCCAGGGAAACAAGTTATTCGCTAGGCTAAGTAAACTTATCATGCCTTGGCTTTTTCCACTTTTTTATGTTCGGGGAATTTAATTTCTATTTCTTCCCGTACTGAATAGTTTTCATCGAGAAAAATATAAAACGTTATAGAGTTTCCTTCTTCCTCAGTGGTAAATCCAGTCCCACGAGCCCCAACAATCCACCCGCCATCTTTATATAGAGCTGCATATGATTTCTCCATAGGATTTAAGGCTCGCTCGTCATAGCCCCATCCGATAAGAAATGGTTTCTTCGCTCCCTTCAGTTTTATCATAACACGAGATATCTGCTTTTCTTCCGGCCCATAACACCCGTACGACGCAATAATCTGATGAGTGATTTCCGGGTTCTCACATTTCCATGTAGCCCAATCGGGGATTGGAGGCTTATAAAACACTGGTACCTCCTTAGCGTTAGTGGCCATGGATCCTGCGAGCAAACATCCACCAACGATAAGTAACCCAAAACAGTCCTTTTTAACGTTCACCTGGTATTAATAAATCCTGAGACCTGTGTGACCATCTCTCCTGTAACCTTGACTCTGCAAAATAACAACGAGGTTTCGACCGGAGAAAGTGGCGGCCCCCGTCGAGCATCTTCCAAATACCCAGCATGAGCCGTTATGTCAATAGCCTGGGGTCAACCTGAAAGCAGAGAAAAAAACTTCCCCTATGACCTTAGATAAGAGATACCAAAGGAGAGTTCCAATTGAGCAAGACGGTGCTACGATCAATTAATCAGCCCATTAGTTGTCCTTGAATCTCTGGAATGGAAGAGGATGACCCCGATTGATGCCCACTTTGTAAGGTGCGGCTTTAATCTGCCTTGGAAAGTTGTCATGGGGGATAGATAACTAGAGCGAGAGGCAAGGAAGCAAGGAAGAGGGCTTTTGGGGAAAAGCACGTAGCCGCCAATTGCGATATGAAACCACAAGCCAAAGCTTCTAAACGGTACCAGGAGCGGCATAAACGCCTAGGGCTTTGTGTCAAATGCAGCCGGAAAGCAAAAACCGGATCATTGCAATGTCGTGTATGCCTCGCAAGGGCAAGGGAGCAGCGGAGGGTACGTCACCCTCTATTCTGTGCGGAATGTGGGAAATTAGTTAAGCCAGAACAACGGCGGAGTGGTAGATTTCATAAGCTGTGCGCTCAAAAGAGAAGGGCTAGAACGTACCCTCAACAGCACAAGTCGGCAGTTCTCGCCTATCGGAGTGGACACCGAAAGCTAGGTCTATGCCTCCAATGTCCGAGAAAAGCATTTAAGGGTGGCCTATGCAGGAAACACTACATAATGAAAAAGGAGAGATATTATTATAGGGCTGTGGGTTGAATCTCCGTGGCAAC
>JACZQL010000037.1 GCA_022545745.1 Deltaproteobacteria bacterium
AGACATCCGGGCTTTAAGATCAAGGATGGCATCACGGGGGGTCATTGAATCTCCCATTCAACGGATCAAAAGAGGGCTCAGCAGATACCATTGAAAGCATTTCAAATGTGAAATGTTCTGACAAAATACTCCAGAATCTGCTAGGGGCATAACTGGTAAAACTGACAGGTAAGGCTAACAAACATAGCCAGGGAACAGAATGTACGAGTTTAGTGAAGTTGTGAAAAGAGAGGGGAAGGGGTTCCTTGGAGGATTCCCTGACCTTGGGATTCAAGGTCAACGGCCTAGCAGGATGTTGAAAAAGCCTGTCGGCGCTTCGTCACCTTCAGGCTCACAGAAGCAACACAAGTGCGAATCTTGGTTGCGCAGGCCGCGCGCTCATGAAGGTCGAAATTCGGAGGAGGGCTTCATAGTGAATAATGACGGACAGGCCGATGAGCGACGCCGTGATGAGTACGGTAAGAATCATTAAAAGACACCCTCCGTGAAAATTTTAATCGTCCTGGTCTTCATCTAAATAATGTAATTCATCTTCTCCTCCGGTTGGTTCGTCCTCAGTGTCAACCCCTGCACCCTTGTCAGGACGTTCATCCGCTGATGCTGTAAGGAATCTTTGCGCTCGGTCCATGCGCTTACGATTCGCCGCCGCATCCTGTTCCAACCCGAGGTATCTTTCAAATGCCTGCGCAGCCTGACGTGTCTCACCCTTTTGCGCCAGAGCCTTACCCAACACGTAATGAAGCAAAGCATAGTCATGCCGCGTTGCAAGTCCGGCCTGATAGTGCTCAATGGCCCCATCTAAATCACCGGTGGCTTGTAGCGCAAGCCCGAGGTTGTAATTTGCCATAGCATCCTCTGGGTCCTCCTTGAGCACAGCACGGTAGGCAGCTATGGCCCCAGGAAGATCACCCTTAGCCTGGAGAATGGTTCCAACATTAAAGAGAGCATCGTTATGATTCGGTTGGAGGCGAAGCACTTCACGATTCTGCTCCAGGGCCTCATTGAGATCGCCTTTCTGTTGGAGCGCGTGTGCCAAGCCCAATCGTGCTAAGACATAGTCAGGTTTGAATTCAAGAGTTTTGCGATATTCCGTGATGGCCTGTTTCAGATTTCCCTTGGCTTTTAACGCAGTCCCCAGGTTGGCTCGGGCTATCACATGATCAGGACGAAAAGTGAGGACGGTTCGGTAGGCCGCAATGGCTCCATCAAGGTCCCCAGTCGCTTGGAGGGCCGTCCCCAGATTCGTGTGGGCACCAACGTGGTCTGGTTGGAGGCCAATTACTGTGCGATATTCCTGAATGGCTCCCTCCAGTTGATCCTTGCTATACAGAGCAATACCTAAATTATAGTGCGGCGCCACGTCCTCGGGTTCGAGGCGAATCGCCTCCCGGTAATGTTCCATGGCGGAATCTACCTGGCCTGCTTTTCGGAGCAGAAGACCCAAGTTGTTATGGGCATTGGCATGGTCGGGATCTAGTCGAAGCGCGGTTCGGTACTCAGTTATTGCTGCTTCGTAGTCCCCCTTGACACTCAGCGTGTAGCCCAGATTGTAATGAAACCCCGCGTGATTGGGTTTCAATTTAATGGCTGTTTGATAAGCCTGAATCGCTCCCTCGAAATCCTTTTTGGCTTGTAGTGCGTTCCCTAAATTGCCGTACGCGTCTGCGGAGTCTGGAACCTGTCGAATAATTTCCCGAAGGTGGTTTATGGCTTCATCAAACTCGCCCTTGTCCTGTAACGCCAAGGCAAGGTGATGACGTGCTTCAAGGTGGTCCGGTTGTAACTCGAGGGCTTTCTTCAGGGAGGTAATGGCTCCGGCGAGGTCGCCGTTGCTGCGGGATTCAAGAGCAAGCCTAACATGGGCGTCGGCATCCAGGTTTTGGGCAACTACGATCTCTTCTCCTGATCGCGATGCTGCTCCGCAGTGCCAGGCCGGTTCAGAAAGGGTACAAGGATCACTGGACACGGGAGATGTGGTTGCATCAGCCACAGGATCACCAGCCGGGAGGCATACCAAAAGCAGAATGAGAGACAATCTGTGAAAAGAGGTGAAAGAGATCGGAGAATAATAACAGTTCATGGGATAACTGCTGAGGTATTGGTTAGCTCTTGCCTCGTTATACAGCGGGGGGTCCTGACGACGGGAACACTTCCTTGTCAGGATGATAGCAAGCCTAATTCTGCTAAGCAATGGCAATACTTTGCAGGTTTGAAGGCAATCTGGTAAGGATGCCCCATTTGTTTGGGGGCAACTGGATTTTATTCTTTTCCTCCATCTCTGGAAGTGGGGATTGTTACCAAAATCACGTTCGCATTTCGACCAAGTTTATCCTGAGCATTGTCGAAGGACTCCAGACAGGCCCTTAGACCATGTTCATGGTATAAATGGTGAGACATAAAGTGTCACCCAATCTGTGGTCTGCTGACAAGCTTGTCGAAGGCCGTTTCAGGCCATTGGCAAAACCCTAAGACGATGAGTCTCATCGAAAGTAGCAATCTCTCTTTCTTTACCAAGCTTGCAAATCACAATAGAAGACTCTTCCTTCCCCTCGTAGGACTGGGAATAGCCCTGAGGGTCTTTGAAGTGTCTCCAGTGCATAGCCAAGAACTTCAGCTTGACCTTCCCGAGGAGTCGGGTCCGGTAGGGCATCCCATTCCCCAGGTTTCTGGGGAAGAAGGTCCTAAAGCTATTCCTGAGAAAAAGGTTTCTCCTAAAGCCGATGCCGTTCAGGAGGCACCAGCGATGGGGCCTCAAGAGGAACATGTCGACTCCTTGAAACAAAGACCCCTTCAGCAAGAGCGAGCCGCAAAGGTGGTGGAACCCTCCGGTCCTGCAACGTGGGCATGGTTACCTGCTCCGGTTCGCGACCGACTGGAGGCAACCCAGAAGATCCCCTGGAGAGAGCAGGCCGATGAGGTGCTCATTCCGCGTTCTCAAGTGAAGTGGCCACGCTATCTCAGCTCGCTACTGAAAACCCCTGCTTGGATTGACCTGGGTGGGGACTTTCGTGTTCGGTATGAAGGGAAAACGAATCCTTCCCGGAAAGGGGAGTTCGGAACGGCTGACCAGGTTGCCCTTCGCACTCGGGTCCGCTTAGGTTTGAGCGGACAGATCTTTCGGTTTCTCGTGGAATTCCAAGATTCACGCGCGGAATTCGTGGACCCAGGCGAAAGATTTTCGACTGGCACGGAGAGTACGAACGACATCTTGCAACTCTTTGGCTCTGCGACCTTTCGAAATGTCATGGGCACGGGCTTCCGCACAGATCTCCACATAGGCCGGCTCACCATGGACTTTGGCCGACGTCGGTTAGTGGCGCGTAATCGGTTCCGCAATACGACCAACGCGTTTGACGGCGCTCACTTGCACCTTGCCCGTGGGAAAAAATGGCACATGCGTGCCTTTCTTGTGCAGCCGGTTGCCATTGAGACAAAGGGGGTGAATGACTTGTTTGGGGCGGATGAAACACTCTTTTGGGGTGTGTACTACGAAACCCAACAGATTCCCTGGCTGAGGACGAACGTGTATTACTTTGGTTTGAACGACAGGCCATCCGACGTGACGGTGCTGCGCCAATACTCCACCTTTGGCCTACGCTTCTCCAAGCCCCCCCGACGAGGAGGATTCGATTATGATGGGGAAACAGCCTGGCAAGTGGGGACAGCCGGGACAACCGGTGGGAAAAAAGACCACTTTGCTCATATGCACCACGTCGAGATCGGCTACACCTTTAACGTCAGAGCAACTCCTCGCCTGGTCATTCAGTACGATTACGCCAGCGGGACGAGGAGCCCCGGTGGCAGTCAACACGGGACGTTCGATAATCTATTCGGTGGGCGGAATTGGGAATTTATGCCGACCGGGATTTTCGGGCCGTTCTTTCGGTCCAACATCAGTTCACCAGGGGCCCGGATCTTTGCCCATCCCGTGACCCGAATTCCAGTGACGCTGATGCTGAAGTATCGGGCGTGGTGGCTGGCTCAGTCGCGCGATGCCTGGGTGGGTTCCGGGCTCCAAGATGCGACCGGTGGGTCCGGGAATTTTCTAGGGCAGGATATCGAATTGAAGGCCCGCTGGAGATTATCACCGAATCTTATATTCAGTGCCGGGTACGACCATTTTTTCAAGGGCTCGTATATTGAAAGCCTTGCAAAAGTTCCCGGTAATCCCTCAGCCGCGGATACGGACTATTTCTTTATACAGACCGAAATCAAATTTTAAGCAAAGGAGGGCGGAATAGGGTTGAAGTTGGTACGACCTTAGAGGGGAGCAGGTCCGGAGTAAACTGAATGCGGCTCAATCCCGCATCAAGATGTCTCGCTAAACTTTTGACCGCACGGGTCTTGGCTAATCCGAGCAATCCTTCGACTAACAGATTCCCGTTCCCCAACAGCCCAATTAACAGGCGCTCCAGAATATGCTCCTGGCCAACAATGTCCTGAGACATCCGGGCTTTAAGATCAAGGATGGCATCACGGGGGGTCATTGAATCTCCCATTCAACGGATCAAAAGAGGGCTCAGCAGATACCATTGAAAGCATTTCAAATGTGAAATTTTCTGAGCGCAAATTCCCGGAAACCCGCCTGCAACCGATACAGATTATTTTTATTTTCAGACGGAAATACGTCTCTAATCATGAAGGCAAAAGCGGTTCTTGAGAAAGCACGTGTGGGAGGATAGCGGGAATAAGGGCAGGGGAAGACGTTTCGTTTTCTGAATTCCAACCCTGGAGTTTGATTAGACTTAAATAAAGTGTTACGGTTTTTATCCAATGTTCATAAATGAAAACAATGCAGGCTGGTAGAGGGGTAAAAAATGCCAGGGCTATTCGCCATCATCATTGTGAGTGCAGCTTCACTGCTAAGCGGCTGCGCCATCATGGATCCTATAACTGTGAATGCGGATTATGATCCCTCGACGAATTTTTCCGAATTCCATACCTACAACTGGTTCCCTAACCCCCAAAAGACGACCGGAGGTTCAGGCAATACCTTCTTGGATTCCCGAATTCGGGAAGCCGTCGAACATCAATTGGCGCTCAGAGGCTACGAAAAGCAAACAACAGGGACACCGGACTTTTTAGTCAACTACCATGTAGTCGTGAAGGGTGTTCTTAATGTGAGGACGATTCATGATCTCTACGGCTATGGACCAAGGTACCGGAGGGGCCGGGGGGCCGGCATAGGAACAAGCACGACCTATGTGCGAGAGGCGCAGGAGGGTACGTTGTTTCTGGATTTTTTGAACCCGCAGACCCAAGCTCTCCTATGGCGTGGGACGGCCCAAGCGTATGTGGACTCATCAATCAAGCCGCCAGAAAGACAGGCAAGGATTCAAAGGGCCGTTGGCCTAGTTCTCGATCAGTTCCCTCCTAAGCCAAACTGAGAAAGTTCCAGCGACATCGTATACTGCTCCCCATTGCAGACATCGGCCCCTCATCAGCGAATCGGACACCTCTAGAATCGGGTCCTTGCCAAGGTCGTTCTGAGTACCGCTCTGGCCCGGTCAGTGCCTCCATGCGTGCGGCGCTCGAAGGGCGCTCGTTTGTCTCGCCTTCCGTCTAACCGTTCAGACGCCTTCTCCGGTTGCTCTCCCTTCTTCTCCTGCACCTGTCAGCCTTGTTTTCCACCGATCCAGCTTAGTCAGGACGACGAATTCGATGGTTGCCGAGCCTGACTACCTGTCGCCTGAGTGAAGGAATCGCCTGGAAGTTTTTTTTGGAAATACTGTCAATTCTGACAGTTCCTGCCCCGGACGCCTCTTGCTACGCTCGCCGTGATCTGATAAGTATGCTGACGAGTCTGACTTGGAGCGGAGCCCTCACTGCGGGGCGTCTGGCCGCGGGCTTGGCCTTTCTGATGCTTACCAGCGGGCTTGCGCTGGCCGCAGGTCCGGGGAGGCTCCTCCTGCCAATGACCCTTGAAGGCTGCTCCAAGGCCCAGGGACCTGGCGATGCGTATCCTCCTGCGCTCGCCGGGCCTTGTGGCGTGTTCGTCTAACCCAAGCGCCCTTGTTCAGGAGATGTCCGGTGAAGCGAGGTGCCTGTTCGCAAGAGGGAGGCCGGGAACTGCCGGTGCCGGCATCGTATTCGGTAGCCCGGCAGATTCGTCACCCGAAAGAAGTGTTGATCACGTCAGAATCGTGCTCAACACGAAGGCGCCCCGCATTTTCAAGAAAATGATGCGCGTCCACGGAGGCGAAGGAAGAGCGCGAGTCACTCATGAATACAGGAGAACGTTTCATCAACCGAACCCGAGGAGGCAACATGCAGAAAAAAATGTACATCGCCGTGATCGCCTTTATCGCCACTGTCATGGCCATGACGATTCCAAGCCTGGCCCAAGACAGTGAATTGTGGGGGTCTAATATTTTTAATCAGGACTCCGGGTGGTCGTTTGATCGTTTCGACCTTGGCGAGTCCCTTGTGTGGGATTCCGACTATTTCGCGCAGCCGCAGTATTTGGCTGCGGCGAGCAAGGGCGGTGGCGGATCGTCAGGGGGCCCTCCTCTGAAGCCGGATGGAACGATTGATTTGGAGGCCATCTCTAAGTCGATGGACAATCCCCTCGGCAGCCTGTGGATTATCTTCACCCAGAACGACACCATTACCCTACGGGGACCCCCATTTCGGAAAACCCAAGTCGCCAATGTCTTTACTCTTATGCCCATCCTGCCCGTACCTCTGACGAAGGATTGGATCCTTGTCAATCGTCCCATCATGTCCTTCATTAATTTGAACACGCCAGACACATCCGCAATTAATCAAGGAGCATTTCCCGACCTTTTCGCTGGGGGAGGGTCAGCTTTTGGTGGCCTGCCCAGCTCCATCCCCACAACCCGTCGAACCGAGTTCGGTGACTTTATTTTCTGGCATGCCCTCGCACCGAGGGATCTTCCGGATTTTCTCAACGGCAAATTGATCTGGGGAGTTGGCCCCTCGGTTATCTATCCCACGGCCACACACACTGCCCTCGGCTCGCAAAAGTGGTCGGCCGGCCCCGGCATCCTGGGCATGTACATGGGACAAGGGGTTAAAGTTGGGGGGTTGGTCCAGCATTGGAACTCCTTTGCGGGACCGGGCGATCGCCCTGATGTGAGCAAGTCCAACATCCAGCCCCTAGTGTATTTCGATTTGGGCAACCTGTGGCAGATTGGGACCTCCCCCAACATCCTCATCAACTGGGAGGCGGGCGGCAGCAACAAATACACCTTGCCCATTGGCGGCGCCGTGAACAAAACTCTGCTCCTGTTCGGCAAACTGCCCACCCGGTTTGAAGTCGCGGTGTACTGGTCAGCGGTGAAGCCCGACGGCGTGGGCCAGGACTGGTTGTTCCGTTTTAACTTTATTCCGGTCATCCCCAATCCGCTGAAAGCCATGGGGATCGATAGTCTTTTTTAAGCGAGGGTACAGAAAGAAGTCCTCTGTGACTGCAAAGCGGCAGATTAGTGGCATGATTTTCACTGATGAATGAGGCCTTGAACCCATGAGATTACGATACCCACTTGGTGGAAGAGGGCCTTCTGGAAGGAGGACTATCATGAAGCCAATCCGGTCTCCCTCAAAGTCTACGCATGCTTGTGCGTTCCTCGCCTCCCTGCTGGCACTCTTTCTCGTTGGCTGCGCGGGAGCAAGCACCCAAGTGGGGCCTCAATACTCAAAGGCCAAGTCCCTGCCGCGCCCTCCGGTTGTGCTGGTCTATCAATTCGCTGTTGATGCGGACGATGTCGTTGTTGACACCTTCGGTATAAATCAGGCATCAACCTTAGAGCGTGTGAAGAAGGGACGAGTCTTTGCCCGAGAGCTCGCCTTTAGGTTGTTCAAGAAGGTGAAGGAACTCGGCATTCCCACGCGGCTAGCGACCCCTGACGCCAAGGTTCCCCTGAATGCCCTTGTTGTAAAGGGGCAGTTCCTCACAATCGATGAAGGCTCTCGGGCGAAACGTATGATAATCGGATTCGGGGCGGGAGCCGAGGAAGTGCGGGTAAGGGTCCAAGTCTACCAAATGACCGAAACCGGGTTGCGACGGATCTCTGAGGCCGAGGGCGAAGCGCATGGAAGAAAGACGCCCGGCATAGCGGGGCCAGCGGCCGTTGCTGTGGGGGGCGGCATGGTGGTCGGAGCGGTGGTCGCAGGAGGGATGAACCTTAAAAGCGAGGCGATTGATGGTAGCATGGATACGACCTTGAACAACCTCGTCGAGGAATTTGTCGAGAACGCTGCGCGATTCTACAAGCGCCAGGGCTGGCTGTAGGGTGCAAGCAGTCACGCGAGATCCGCGCATCCAGGCCTGTTTGTGATAAGGCCACTCCAGATCCATATTGATTGGAAATGTAAGGAGAAACAAC
>JACZQL010000483.1 GCA_022545745.1 Deltaproteobacteria bacterium
CACGGGAGACCAGGGAGTCCCTCGGGGCAGTTCCCTTTATGTCACTCTTTCGGGTGGAGGTGGCACAGCTCTTGGAGGACCAGGAACCGGGTGCGATGATCACCAGCGGGGTCACCTTTACTCGCCCTGAGAAAACAGAGTTCAGCGAGGTTTCAGAAAAGGTCTTCCAGGCCCTTCGGGAAGAGCCGTTATAGATGAATTTTGCATTCGGTTATTCTTCTCGCACGCTGCTTGTTGCAAGGGTAGTGGTATCCCTTCGCCTCTTTGAATCCCGAACCCTTGGTGGTTCTTAGACCAATTCGAAATTGAGTTCACCGCGGAAGGCGTTAATGCGCGTCAGCTTGACCTGAACGGCATCTCCAATCCTAAAGGTTCGACCATGCCTGCGACCTTTGATGATATGTTCGCGTTCGTAGTAGTGGTAGGAGTCGTCGAGGAGGGAGTTCAAGTGAACCAAACCTTCCACGAAGTAGACCTCAAGCTCCACAAAAAAGCCGAATGGGGCAAGGTCAATAACCAATCCCGCAAATTCCTGCCCTATTTTATCCATCATGAACTGGGCCTTTTTGAGATCCACCATTTCCCGTTCGGCGTCCATGGCGATTCGCTCACGCTCGGAGGTGTGTTTTCCTGACTCCTCCAGGATTCGCAGCAGGTCATCCTTGTCCCTTGAGCTTAACTTTTTCCCTCCCATCGTCTCCTCTAGGGCGCGGTGCACGAGAAGGTCGGGGTAGCGGCGAATGGGCGATGTGAAGTGGGTGTAGCAGCTGGAGGCAAGGCCGAAATGACCGATATTTTCAGGCGCGTATCGGGCCTTCTTCATGGATCTCAATAGGACCCTGTTCAATACCCGTTCCTCCGGTTTTCCCCGGCACAATTCCAGAAGCTTTTGAATGTCCTTAGGTGTGGGTTTGCCTCGTTTGAGGGGCAGGCGGTATCCCAGACTTAAGAGAAAAGGGTCCAGTGCCTCAAGGGCGTCTTCCTCTGGCTCTTCATGTATTCGATAGAGGAGGGGAAAACCTCGTTGTGTGAGGTGGCGCGCCACGGCCTCATTAGCCGCGATCATGAACTCCTCGATGATCCTGTGCGCAATATTGCGCTCTGCGCGCACGATATTTTCCGGCATGCCCTGGAGGTCCAGGATAATCTCGGCTTCGGGGAGGTCGAAGTCTAGATTTCCTCGCACCCTTCGGTTCTCTAGGAGGATCAATGCCAGTTCCTCCATGAGGTGCAACTGATCGAGTAGATCCTTGAAATTTTCCGTCTCTTCGGGATCCTTATCTACTAGAATGCGAGCGACCTGGGTATAGGTCAAGCGTCTCAGGCTGCGAATTGCCGCTGAGAAGAATTCGGCCTTTACGACCTCACCCTTCGAGTTGATTTCGAGCAGCGCCGTTTTGGTCAGGCGGTCCACATCCGGATTGAGACTGCAAATCCCATTGGAGAGTGCTTCGGGCAGCATAGGGATGGCCCGGTCTGGAAAGTAGACGCTGGTCCCTCTCTCATAAGCATCTTGATCCAGAGGAGTTCCCGGCTTTACATAATGGGCCACGTCGGCAATGGCAACGTAGAGGTGATAAAGGTTGTTTTTCTTTTGCACGCTGACCGAGTCATCGAAATCTCGTGCCTGTTCCCCGTCGATGGTTACCGTCGGCAACCAGCGTAGATCGGTACGGGAGACAATCGTGTCGGGATCAATCGTACGCGGGCATGCGTCGGCCTGTCTTTGTGCCTCGGGTGAAAAAGCGGAGGGTAAATCGTAGCGGAAAATGATGGCTTTGGACTGTACCTCAGGGTTGTCCGGGTCGCCCAGAAGCTCGACGAACTTTGCCTCCGGGCGATGAAGTGCCGTGCCATAGCGCACGATTTCGGCTGCAATGACCTGGCCTTCTTCCATGCTCGACCTTTCTCCTGTGAGCTGGAGAGGGCGGCCGACCTTTGGATCCATGGGAACAATAAATCCCTTGCCGTACTGGGACTGGTAAGTGCCCACCAGCTTCCGTTGCCCACGCTCTAGAACCTGGATAATGTGGGCTTCAGTTCCGCGTCTCTTCCTTGTCTCGACCCGGACTGTAACGCGGTCGCCGTGCATGACCCGACGCATCTCACGGCGGTTGAGGTAGACATCCTCCACCCCCTTTTCTTCCGGGATAAGAAATCCGAAACCGTCAGAATGGCCCTGGACCCTTCCCACCAGGATGTTTTGGCCCCTAGGGAGGGCGTATTGGTTTTTCTTGAACCGTACGAGGACTCCCTCCCTGGTCAATTCTCTGAGCGCTGAAAAGACCTCTGCGGTCCCTTCGTCCGATGAGCCTGTCGCTTTGTGTATCTCCTTTAGGCTAAAGCGGTGCCGTGGCTTGGATGAAATGAAGGTAAGAATTTTCTGTTTAATGGTCGTTA
>JACZQL010000038.1 GCA_022545745.1 Deltaproteobacteria bacterium
TTGTGGATTCGGGACTACTGACTACCGACTACTGACCTCTGACCAGGATCCGGGGATTGACGACCAGGAGTCTGTAGTCCGTTGTCCGTAGTCTGTTGTCTCTTTACGCTGCCCACTCAGTACTCAGCACTCGGAACTTAGTCCTGAGCACGCTATGCGCTTAGCGATTTAGCCTCTGCGGTGATATTCTTAAAGGGCTTTCTTTCTGTGTTGAAGTCGTTCTGTTAAACATTCTATTGGTAAGAATATAAAAATAAGGAGGAGAGAAATGAAAGGGTCCCTTGGCAGACAGAAAATTAGCATTCTTGGATCAGTCCTGAAGAGAGAGATCTGGCTCATAGCCTTCTGCCTGCTCCTTGTGCCCAGGGCCGCTTCAGCGGTTGATGAATCCAAGATCGTCGATCTCACCTATGCCTTTGACCGGGCCACCGTCTACTGGCCTACGGCCAAACCCTTTATGCTGGAGAAGGTTGCTGCCGGCTGGACCGACGCGGGATTCTGGTATGCGGCCAACAATATCTCGTTGGCGGAGCACGGTGGCACTCATCTGGACGCACCGATCCACTTCGCCGAAGGGAAATGGACCGCGGATGAGATCCCCTTGGACAAACTTATTGGTCCGGCCACGGTCATCGATGTACGAAGCCAGGCGGCCCGAGACCCGGATTATCGCGTCACGGTGGAAGACATCCGGAGGTGGGAAAAAGCCCATGGCCGGATTCCTGACGGGGCCATCGTGCTGGTCCTGACGGGGTGGGGCCAATTTTGGCCGGATAAGAAAAAATATCTGGGTACCGACAAACCCGGTGACGTGGACCATCTGCATTTTCCCGGATTATCCCGGGAGGTGGCCGAGTTTTTGGTCAAAGAACGGGTGATCGATGCTGTGGGCATTGACACCGCGAGTTTGGATTATGGACAGTCCAAGGATTTTATTGCCCACAGGATTCTCAATGGGGCCAACAAGCCCGGTTTGGAGAACGTCGCCAACCTGGATCGTCTACCTCCAAGGGGTGCCACGCTGATAGCCCTTCCCATGAAGATCAAAGGGGGATCTGGGGGACCGGTACGAATTATTGCCCTTCTGCCTTGAGAGGAGGCTAGCTTGCGCCTTCACCTGAGTTGCTTTAGCATGGAAAGAGTATTTTTTCGTTCCCATGAGAAAATTCTTTAAATTTATTAGCCTACTAGCGGTCGGTGTCGTATTCCTCATCGTGCTGGTCCTTTTCGCGTTGCACCACTTGGTCCAGGTGGGAGAGTTCCGTCGTATCCTCATTCGTGAGATTGAAAAACGAACCCAATTGAAAGTTAACGCGGGTAAAGCGGAGTATCAGGTGGGCAGGGTCATGGGTATCTCCATCCATGATTTTGTGTTGAGTGAGCCCAACAAGGCCCAGCCACTCCTGGTATCGGAGAGGGTCGTCATCCAAATTTCCGTGTTGCCTTTACTGTGGCGCAAGATCGTCCTCGATGGGATCCTTTTCTACAATCCCCAGATTCGCTTTAACCGCACTTCGGGACGTAACCCTCGCTTGTTTGACTTAGTCGTTGCGCTGTTTGGATCCAATATTAACAAGGTGGTCATTGAGAATGGGCAGGTCGTCTTCCGAGAACCGCGCAAGGGTGGAGGCTTTACCACGACCTACTTCCATGACATGGATTTACAGCTCCGACATATTAAGCCAAAGGATGTTTCCCCCTTTGGGACCGGACCAGGGGTTTCGGCTCTGGGCTACAGCATTAACACGACCGTAGAGAAGGAAGGCCAACGGGCGGGGCTCGCGTCGGAGGGTGAGGTGGTTTTTCCTGACCGTAGCTTCGAGTTTCAACATGCCTGGCTGGATGTCCGCGTCGCGGTGGAGTCTTTGCCTGCAAGGCTATTGCCTGACTTCTTTGCCAATCTCCTTCCCGTTAAGGGGGTCAATGGTGTACTCAGTTCAAGTATTCGTTGGCAGGGGATCCTGTCCGAGAGCCTACGAATCGATGGAGAGATCAATTTTAGGAAGCTCAAAGTTGCTTTTCCCAATCCCTCCATGAAGGCCTTGGTCCTGGGCGATGGCCGACTGGAGTTGGATTTGGGAGTGTCGCCGGGTGAGCTCCGTATTGAACGGCTCGTCTTTAACTCCAACGATATCGATCTGTCCGCACACGGCTTGGTGCGGTCTCCAGCCGAAAAAGACCCCTACGTGGAATTGAGCTTGACGTCGTCTTTCGTGTCCCTTTTGACGCTATGGAAGTATATACCACCGAATATTCTCAAGGCCTCCGCCGTTGGCTCCCTGATCAAGGGAGTGAAAGAGGGAGAATTGCGCTTGACCAACGCCCAAGTGAGAGGTCGCCTCTCACAGATCCGAGACGTATTTGGTCCTGCCTTCGAAGACCGACTAACGGTTCAAGCTGAGGTCAGGGGATTGAAATGGGTTCCGGCCAGGGGCCGTTATCTCCCTATCGAGAATCTGAGCGGACGGCTTGCGCTGGAAAAGGGAGTCCTGTCCTACAGCCGGTTCCAAGGGAACTACGGCCAGGTGGTGTTGGACGACATTGAGGGGAGCTACAGAATCTTTTCGGGCGGCGACCCCCTTGAAGTTCGTGTAAGGGGCACCGCAGATCTCGAGCGGTTGTGGAAACAGTTGGCAGCGGATTTCTTACCCGATCGTCTAATCAAAGCGACGGGCGGTGTGCAGAATTTAAGCGGTATGGCTAAGTTCATTGTCTACCTTCGGACGGACTTTAAATCCCCCCTCTTTTACAGAGGCCAGGTCTTGCTGGAGGATGCAGGCATGCGCGTCGGAAATTTTGCTCTCTCCAGGGTTCACGGGCATGTATCCTTCTCTCCAAAGGAGATACGGACCGGTGGGGTGACCGTACGAATCGGGGGTACACCCATCCGCCTTGGCGGGGTTTTGCAGGGGTATCAGTCCGGTAAGCCAAACTTTGAACTTGTGGTGGATCTGCCTGAAGTTCGATTGGGAGGGGTGACCCGCATGCTTCTCTCCGTTGGTTCTCCTGAGGACCCGGGGACCGTCCGAGGTAAAGTGCATTATCGAGGCTCCTTGGGGATCAATGGGGACCGGCACCTCACTGGGTCGTTGGAGTTGGCTGGGGTTCAGCTTCCCCTTCGGTTGTTCAAGAAACCCATAAAAGATGTCTCTGGGCGATTAAAATTCGATCAATTCGGGGTAGACCTTGAGGGATTCAAAGGTCGAGTGGGGCGATACGATCTGGATTTCAGAGGTCGATATAATTATTTTGAAAAACCGCAGCTTACTTTCCTCGCCAAGGCCCCCGTTATGGACTTTACCGAGCTCTTGCCTCGCGGCAAACCTAAAAAACCCCCTTCCCCCGCAGTGGAGCGTTGGTACAGGGGGCTCCAGGTGAAGGGTAGGATCAGCGTCGACAACGGAGGCTATAAAGGTTTCTCGTTCACCGATCTCAAGTCCGATCTGTCCCTAAAGCAAAGACGGTGGGTCTTCGATAACTTCTCTGCCCAATCCCGGGGGGGGACCGTTCGAGGGACGGCATTCTTTGTGGACCACCCTGGAGAGGATCTCACCTTTTCCATAGCGCCAGACATCCAGAGACTGCCCGTAGAGGAAATGTTAGGGTTCTTTGGCATAAAAACGAGGGAGGTTACAGGGAGGGTAGATCTCTCCGGCACGTTCAATTCCACGGGCAAATCAGTACCCGAGAGGAAGAAGAACCTCAATGGGGAGTTTAGGCTTCGAATGCAAGAAGGAATGATCCGGCGATTCAAAAGCCTTGTGCGTATCCTCAGTCTCATGGATCTTTCCCGCTGGTTCACCCTGAGGATGCCGGATGTCAGCAATGAAGGTGTTCAATATCGAACTATCAGTGGCGACTTTAAGATAACCCAAGGGGTCTACTCCACCAGGGACCTCGTTCTGGATAGCGAGGACATTCGTATCAGTGGAACGGGAACCATCGATGGGTCCGATACCAATATGAATTTTGTCATTGCCGTTCGTCCCTTTCCAAAACTCGACGCCGCAGTGAACTATATTCCGATCCTGGGGAAGGGAATCGCGGGCATCAAAAACTCTCTACTGGTGGCGAGCTTCCGAATCAAAGGACCTGCAAAGAAACCAAGCATTACCCCCGCACCCTTCAGTACCCTCTCGGAGTTCTTCTTTGGCGCCCTGTCCATCCCCAGGGATATGATCGGTCTTCCGAAATGGGAAAAGAAATAATGCGGCAGCTTGGACTTTTAACGGGAAGGGGTTAGCTGCCGTGAGATGAGGGAAAGGTCATCCGAAATTCGGAAGTAAACCTCGTACCACGGGATTACGTCTTTTCCCAGTTGTTCAATCCGGATCGGGGCTTACGCACGGGGCATTCTATCGTTCGACCTGCCGGTTCGACAAGCTCACGGCCCTGAGGCTCTCGAAGGGGAGGCTCTCGACAGGTGGTACGGGGTAAAGGGGCTCCGTTGGAGTGATGGGATCTCATCCCATTGGCCCGCGAGTCTGAAGGTGTATTGAGATTATGACTGGCATGCAAAGGTTAAGGAGCTATCTCTGGCGCCATTGGCAGAGTTATCTCCTAGGCGGGTTTTGTCTTTTGATTACTGCCGCCCTGGTCATGGTGATCCCTTGGTGGATTCGTGCAGCTGTGAGTGTCATCGAGCGCGGCGGGTCCAGGGAAGACGTGGTCACCTATGCCGTGATGATTATTGGAGCCGCCGTAGGCCAGGGATTGGTTCGGACTTTTTCCCGCTTTCTGATCTTCAATTCAGGTCGGGCCATCGAGTACGAATTGCGCAATGACATCTTTGCCCATCTGCTTAAACTCCCCCTCTCTTTTTACCGGTCCCAGATGACTGGGGATTTGATGTCCCGTGCCATCAACCACATCAATAGCGTGCGCATGCTCCTGGGCCCGGGGATCCTAAACCTTATCAATGCCCCTCTGTACTACCTCTTTGCGATGGTTCTGATGCTGAGAATAGACCTGCGCATGACCTTGGTGGTGGTTTTGACCTATCCCCTTATGGCGTGGGCCTTTCGAAAGTTTAGGGGCAAAATCCAGGTGGCCTCCCTCAAAGTGCAACAGCAAATGTCCGTTTTGAGTAGCCATGTCCAGGAAAATCTCAGCGGCATCCACGTGGTGAAGGCCTACGGGAGGGAACAGGACCAGACTCGCCAATTCATGGAATTCAACGAGGAGTATCAAGTAAGGAATATGGATCTAGCCCGGCTCCGAGGCCTGGTTTACCCCTTCATGGGAGGGATTAGCGGGATGACGATCCTCGTGGTCCTCTGGTATGGGAGCGTCCGGGTCATTTCCGGGGATCTGATGATCGCCGATGTCGTCGCCTTCATTGCCTACCTCAATGTGCTGGCTTGGCCCACGGCGGCCTTTGGTTGGATGCTTGCCCTACTGGAAAGGGGCAAGGCCTCCATGGAGAGGATCGAAGAGATCTTCAAGGTGGAGCCCGCCATTGCCGATCCGCCTTCACCGGTTCCCATACCGGACTCCCGGGAGGGTATCGAATTCCGCAATGTCTGGTTTACCTATGACGGAAAGACCAACGGGGAGGCGGCCCTCAAGAACATCAGTTTCCACCTCCCGCGGGGACAGAAGTTGGGGATCGTGGGCCGTACGGGAGCGGGCAAAACGAGCCTGGTTCAACTCATCCCCAGGCTCTACGATGTCTCCTCAGGGGAGATCCGAATTGGCGGGCAGGATATCCGCACGGTGTCCCTATCGGATCTCAGGCGAACCTTAGGGTACGTCCCGCAGGATGCCTTTCTTTTCTCCACCTCACTTCGCAGCAATCTGGCCTATGGCCGGGATGGGGCCACCGATGAGGCCATTGAGAAAGCCGTGCGAACCGCCCGGCTGGATCAAGATGTTGAAAGCTTCATTCAGGGGTTGAATACCATTGTCGGGGAGAGAGGCGTCGCCCTCTCCGGCGGACAAAAACAACGGGCCACATTAGGCCGGGCCATCCTCTTCGACTCACCCTTTATCATTTTGGACGATTGTCTCTCCAGCGTCGACGCCCAGACGGAAAAGGAGATTCTCGAGGAATTCAAAGACCTCCTTAAAGAAAAGACGACCATTATTATTTCCCATCGGATCTCAGCCGTAAAAGAGGCCGATGAGATATTGGTCCTGGACGACGGGGAGGTGGTGGAGCGGGGAGATCACCAGGCTTTGATTCAAAAGGGAGGGATCTACGCGGATCTCTTCCACCACCAGCAGTTGTCGGAAGAACTGGAGCAGCTGTAGATGAGCGTGGAAACTCAACAGGACGAGATCTTTGGCAAAGCCTACGACTTCACGCTCATGAAGCGAATGTGGCGCTTCATTGCCCCTTACCGTCGTGTCTTTTGGCTGTCCCTCTTGCTACTCCCTCTCCAACAGGCCTTTGGGCTTGCCCAACCTTACATTATGAAGGTGATCATCGATCGATTCATCGAAGAGTCCAATCTATGGGGTCTGGGGATCGCGGGAATTTTTTTCGCCGTGGCGGTCATGGGTGAGATGGCTACCCACTACTTCCAATATTACCTGACCATGAGCGTTGCCCAGAAATCACTGGCGGACCTGCGAGTCAGTATTTTCTCTCACGTGCAGAAGCTTCCCATGAGCACCTTTGATCGAAATCCAGTGGGCCGCCTCATGACCCGGATGACCACCGATATGGAGGTTTTGCAGGAGATGTTCGCCTCCGGGATCATGACCCTGGTGGCAGACATGATCATGCTCATCTGGATCGTAGTGATCATGTTCTACATGCACGCTGGGCTGGCATTGGTTTGTTTAGTGTTGATTCCTCCCATGGCCTTGGCCATCAATTTCTTTCGCATCAAGGCCCGACAGATTTATCGCGTCATTCGGGAACGAATTGCCAGAATCAATTCTTATTTGGGAGAAGCCATCTCCGGGATGTCCATCATTCAGCTCTTTGTGCGCGAGGAAAAGAGCTTTCAAGAGTTTGATGAGCTCAACATGGCCCATAAGGATGCCATCCAGATGTCCAACATCTATGAGGCCTCTCTCTTTTCCATGGTAGAGGCCGCTGGTTCGGTTAGCGTGGCCCTTTTGCTTTGGTATGGAGGCGGGGAGGTCTTGAATGAGGCCATTGGTATTGGAACTCTGGTGGCCTTCAAGGAGTATATCCACCGATTTTTCGTTCCCATGCGTGACTTCAGTCAGAAATACGCCGTGATGCAGTCGGCCATGGCCGCCGCGGAGCGGGTCTTCCATCTCCTCGACACTCCCATTACCATCACGAGCCCGGACCGACCCGTATCCGCCAAGCCCTTTCGGGGGGAGATTGCCTATAATGACGTTTGGTTCGGTTACCGGGACAATGATCCGGTTCTCAAGGGAATTTCCTTCCGCATCGAGCCCGGGGAGAGGGTGGCTGTGGTGGGGGCCACGGGCTCGGGAAAGACCACCACGATCAAGCTCCTCAGTCGCTTTTATGACGTCCAGAGCGGCTCGGTAACCGTGAGCGGAATCGACGTGCGGGACTGGAACCTTCAAGCCTTGAGGCGTCATATCGGCCTGGTGCTCCAAGACGTCTTTCTCTTTTCGGGTGACATCTTGACCAACATCTCCCTGGGCGACTCTTCGGTGCCTTTGGAGCGCATCGAACAAGCCGCCCAGGCCACCAACGCGACGCGCTTCATCCGGAAGCTCCCCGGTGAATTCTCCGCACAGGTACGGGAGCGCGGGAGTAACTTTTCCTCGGGTCAGAGACAGCTCTTGGCCATGGCGCGCGTCCTTGCCTACGAACCCGAGATCCTGGTGCTAGACGAGGCTACCTCCAGTGTGGATACGGAAACAGAGCTTCTGATTCAGGATGCGCTAGAAAAGATCATGAAGGGCCGCACCTGTCTAGTGATCGCTCACCGGTTGTCCACCATCCGTAATGCCGACCGGATCATTGTCATGCACCGAGGGGAAATCCGGGAGATGGGAACCCATGCGGAGTTGTTAGAGAAAGAAGGGATCTATTACCGTCTCTACCAACTCCAGTACGAACGGGAGGAATGGACAAAGGGAATGGGGAATCCCCGGGTCAAGCTCATAGACTAAATGAAACCACCAATGCAATTTAACATATCTAACAGTGGTTTCATTTACCCCGAGCAAGTGAAACGCGTCGAGGGGTACCCTTCGACTGCGCTCAGGGTAAATGCGCGGGAAAGGGGGGGAAGGGGAAGGGGGGGGCGCAGGGAGGGCGCGGCGAAGGCGGGCAGGGAGCATCATCAATCCCACATGCTTGCCCCGGTTCTTTTGCTCTTTCTGGTTTTACTCTCG
>JACZQL010000484.1 GCA_022545745.1 Deltaproteobacteria bacterium
GATTAGTTCGCGGTCCTGCGGTCTGTAGAAGCCAAGATTGAGGTCTCCGCCGATGATGACCGCCCGGTCGGCTGATAACTCCTCCACTGCCTCCGCGAACACCTCCAGCTGCTTTCCCCGGGCCGTGGTGGAGCCTTCGCTCGGCCCTGCGTCGAGGTGTGTATGCCAGACATCTACCTCAGCTCCGTCGGACAGCCTGACGCGAACGCGCATAAACCCCTTGGTGGCCCAGCAGTTTCCCTTTTCTCCAAGCCATCCGTTGCAGACCTCATACGCCCTGACCGTCACTTCCTCGGGGACTGGCAAATACTCCCGGACGAACACCGTCAGGCCAGACCCGTAGGGCGGCGAAAAATGCGGGAGCAGGAGCCAGAATGGCAAGGTTATCAACTTGGCAGCGACCAGGCGGAGGTCGTAACGCATCCCGTTGCCCCGGAATGCCGTGCTCCCTTCCATCTCCTCTGCGATGATGTCGTGGTACTCGAAGTCCTCCTGCAAGAGCACCACGTCGTATTTGTTCGCCAACCATCCGATGGCTGGGCTCCGATCCCGCGGGTTATCCTGGGTAAGGAGTGGGAACAGGCCGTTCACGTTGTAGGACAGCACGGACAGCTCGTTCGGCCTGGCATCATAAAGCTTCTGTTCAGCCTGGGCAGGAGCCACGGCCATCAATAGAAGCGCGACGATGGCGATGAGGCCTTCGGGTTTGCTTGAATGGATTGATTTCATATACGGAAACGGGTACTACAATTTGAGGTGCAGGGATACTGTCAAAATTACCAGGTGAGCACAGAAAAGTTTACAGGCGGTAGCGGCGAATATACTGGGAAGGTCCTGGCAGCGTCAACCCATCATTTCCTCACAAGAAGAAAATCAGGTAAGCGCCAGTGCTCTACTCTACCCATCTTCTCGACCCCATCTTCTCCCATAAAGAAAAACCCCACACAAAATCCTGAAGAGCCAAAAAGAGTATTTTAAATTCCTAGAAATTCTTCCATCAGAACTTTGAAAAGTTAAAGGGCAGAACGATCATTTCTCGATATCCAACATCCGTTTCTTGGTGTACAGGTAACGAACCAGGTCGTACTCAAAGGGGGAACCCGTCTCATAATACCGGAATTTTACTTGATGCCGCGTATCGATTGCGTTAGATAGGGTGTAAACAGCTCCCCATTCGGTGTTTTCGTCTAAATCAAGGGGCTGGTACAGGTAGAAAGATCGGGCGACCGAATCAACCACGAATCCAGTCGTGTCCCGCAGGTTCGAGGGTCCAAAAATCGGCAAGACCATGTACGGGCCATCGCCCACCCCGTAGTGACCCAAGGTTTGCCCGAAGTCTTCTTCCTGTTCGGGGAAACCCATTGCCGTTGCATGATCCCAAAGCCCACCAATGCCATACACCGTATTAATCAAGAATCGGAGGGTCGTCTCCCCCGACCTTTTGAATTTCAATTGGAGCAAGGAGTTCAGAAGGTTTCGGATATCCGAGATGTTGTTGAAAACGCTGGAGACTCGATCTTGAAGGAAGTCCGGCGTGATGTATTCATATCCGTGGACGACGGGGAGAAACACATATCTATCAAATTTGGCATTAAACTTGTACAGGCTCCGGTTGAGTCCCTCCCAAGGGTCGTAGATGTCGATAGGGTACTCCACATCCCGACTGACCCACTCACTGATCGGGCGTTTGGCCGGTTTGACCTCCTTTGATCCTTCCTGACCTGTATTGACATGACGTGCCAGGAGGGAGGGGGAGGAGAAAGGCCCTTGGTCGTTTGGGGCGGTTTCATGCGTCTCCTCCAACCGGTATTGAAGAGCCTGGATTTTGAGTTCGAGCCGCTCAATTTGACCATCCAGGCTATTCCGCTTGTAGATTCCCGCATTGCGTGGTTGGGTTTCCTTGCCCCAGACGTTTCCCTGAGGAACCAACCCAGCGCTCAATGGAAGAGTAAGGAGGAAGAAGATTGAAAAGATTCGGAAGGGTTTAGAATTGAGGACACTCAAGCAAAAGATCCTTTATCTCATAAAAAAATGGGTCATATAAGCCACATTGTCCCGGTGACTCATATTCCCGCAATGGCCGCCGCGCGGGTAAATCTTGGCCCGAGTGCCGAAAACACTGCGCAAATATGCCAGCTCCCCTGGGGCCAGAATCACGTCATCGGCATTGGTGACCAGGGAAATTTTTTGAGCGCGACGCAAATAGGCATCGATACTTTTTAGGCTGAGACTCTCAATGAGAGCCTGCTTGGTGAGGCCGGGTCTTTTGGCTTGGAAGTAAGGAGCAAAAAGGTCATGAAAGTAATCAAGAAAGCTAACCCGGAAGGAGACTTTGCCATAATCCGATAGGGACTCCGTGCTGGAAAGTACCAGATTCTTAGG
>JACZQL010000039.1 GCA_022545745.1 Deltaproteobacteria bacterium
AATCTTCATAAAAAGAAAACCGAGTTGACACAACCGCCGCTTTCATAGAAGGCTATTTAATCGCATTTGAGCACCATCTTGGCCTGAAGGCTCACCCAAGGCCAGGTTGACACAATTGGATGTTATCGGATAGCCTCCACTCTTAAAGAGCGGCGATCTACAAGAATGGCACTTTGTTGCTTTTAGCGTCGATTCATGGCCTGCTCATTCACCGGGATTTCAAGTTTATATTTTTCAGGAGGGTTGAATGACACCCAATCATTACGACCTCGTGGTTATCGGCAGTGGTCCGGCTGGCCAGAAGGGCGCCATTGCTGCCGCAAAGCTAGGCAAAAAGGTGGCTATGGTAGACCGAATGGACAGAATGGGTGGCGCCTGTCTGCACGGAGGAACCATTCCGAGTAAAACCTTACGTTTAGCCGTCCTCTATTTGACCGGTTTTAGCCAACGGTCATTTTACGGACAGGGATACACCCTCAAAGAAAAGATTGCACCCTCCGATCTTCTCCACCGTCTACGCACCGTCACGGAGCGCGAGATGGCAGTAATAAATCAGCAACTCAGACGTAACGGAGTGAATATGGTTGGCGGCATGGCAAGGTTCAACGACGCGCACACCCTGGATGTCACAGGAACGGGAGAAGCGACCCAGTTAAAGGCGGATCATGTACTGATTGCTTGCGGCTCACGTTCGGCCATGGACCCCAACATCCCATATGATGGCCAACATGTCATTGTATCCGACGACATTGGGCAAGGGCGAGCAGAGGAAATCCCCAAAAACGTGATCGTGGTGGGAGCTGGAGTTATCGGCCTCGAATATGCATCCATGTTCTCCGCCCTCGGTGTTCGCGTGACCGTGATCGACCAACGGCCGACGGTCCTGGACTTTGCAGACCAAGAAATTATCGAGGCACTCTCTTATCACATGCGCCGTCAAGGGGCCATTTTTCGACTGGGCGAGAAGGTGACCGAGGTGACGGTGGACGACAAGGGTCAGGTGCGAGCCACTATGGAGAGCGGCAAACGGGTGCAGGCGGACGCGCTACTCTACACCATCGGTCGCCAGTCGAATGCCGACCAGCTTAACTTACAGGCAGCAGGCTTGAGTCACGACGCGCGAGGGCGAATCGACGTCAATGAGCACTTTCAGACCGCGGTGCCCCATATCTATGCCGCGGGCGACTGTATTGGTTTCCCCGCCCTTGCCTCCACCTCAATGGAGCAGGGCCGTCTGGCAAGCACCCACATGTTCGACACGGTACATGCAACCATGCCTCCCTTCTTTCCTTACGGTATCTACACCATTCCAGAGATCTCTATGGTTGGCCAGACGGAACAGCAATTGACCGCCGCGAAGATTCCCTACGAGGTGGGGGTTGCCTCCTATGAGGACGTATCAAAGGGACAGATGGTAGGCGACCATACCGGGATGCTGAAGATTCTGTTTCATCCAGACACACTGAAGCTGCTGGGTGTGCATGTCATCGGTGAGGACGCCACAGAGATTAGCCACATCGGTCAGGGTGTGCTCGCCTTGGATGGCACTATTGAATACTTCCGGGACAGTATATTCAACTACCCAACCTTTGCCGAGGCCTACAAGATCGCTGCCTACAACGGACTAAACAAACTCTAAATCAAAGTCGTACTATGAATTTGTCCTGCCCCAACCTAGTACACTTTGACCTAAAAACCAGTAATTTTACTAGTTGCTATGGCCTATGGGCATTGGGTATAAGGGGCACATCGCCTTAGGTCTTCAGACGGAAAGGAGCAGGAGCTATGCAATTGGGAATGATCGGTTTGGGAAGGATGGGTGCCAACATGGTTCGGCGCCTGATTCGAGGTGGGCATGAGTGCGTCGTTTATGATGTTTCGCCGAAATCCGTCGAGGAGCTCGCCAAAGAGGGAGCCATTGGGACCTCGTCACTGATGGACTTTGTCGCGAAGCTGAAAAAACCGCGTGCTGCGTGGCTCATGGTCCCTGCCGCCATCGTCGACAAGTCACTCATCGACCTCTCGCCTCGGCTGGAGAAGGAAGATATCGTGATCGACGGAGGCAACTCCTACTATCGTGACGACATTCGGCGCGCAAAGGAACTCAAGCCGAAGGGGCTCCATTACGTGGATGTAGGGACTAGTGGTGGAGTCTGGGGACTGGAGCGGGGTTATTGCCAGATGATAGGAGGTGAGACCGAGATTGTCCGGTACCTGGATCCTATTTTTGCCACCCTTGCACCTCCAATTGAATCTGCGCCACGCACACCTGGCCGTGAAAAAGTTGGCGGCACTGCAGAGCATGGCTATCTCCACTGCGGGCCCAATGGGGCAGGCCATTTTGTCAAGATGGTCCACAACGGGATCGAGTACGGGCTCATGGCGGCTTACGCCGAGGGCCTGAATATCTTGCGTCACGCTAACATCGGCAAGCGGGAACACGCGGTCGACGCTGAGACCACGCCGCTGCGGGATCCCGAGGCCTACCAGTACGACTTCAATATTGCCGACGTTACCGAGGTCTGGCGGCGGGGTAGCGTGATCGCTTCGTGGCTGTTGGATCTCAGTGCGGATGCCCTGCTTAAGAGTCCGGATCTCTCAAACTTTGGTGGTCGGGTGTCGGATTCCGGTGAGGGGCGCTGGACACTCCAGGCGGCGATTGACGAGGCAGTCCCTTCCCATGTGCTTTCGGCTGCGCTTTACGGACGTTTCGACTCGCGTGGCCAAGCCGACTTTGCCAACAAGGTACTGTCGGCGATGCGGTTCCAATTCGGTGGACACCACGAAGTGCCGACTGGGGGCTAGCAAATTGTTGTAGTGGACAATGCAACGTTTCAACGTTTGATGTAGAGCGATCCTCAGTTATTTGGGAGATTTCGATGAGTGAGATTCATTCAGACGCCCTGGTTGTATTTGGGGCCACCGGCGATCTTGCTTACAAGAAAATTTTTCCCACGCTCCAAGCCATGGTCAAGGGAGGGCGCCTCGCTGTGCCGGTTATAGGCGTAGCGCGGGAGCAGTGGGACGACGATGCCTTGCGCTCACGTGCCCGGGAAAGCATCGAAAAATATGGGGGTGGCGTGGATCGGCAAGCCTTCGACAAGTTGGGTGGGTTAATGCGTTATGTTGGTGGAGACTACACGGACCCTGCGATCTTTCGTCAGTTGCGCAACACGCTGGGCGACGCCAAGAGGCCTCTTCACTACCTGGCCATTCCTCCGAGCCTGTTCCCCGCCGTGGCGCAAGGTCTGGGAAATTCAGGATGTTCAAAGGGTGCCCGGGTCGTCGTCGAAAAACCCTTCGGGCACGACCTTGCCTCGGCCCAGTCCCTCAATCAGGCCCTGCACAGTGTTTTCGAGGAGGGGTCTATTTTTCGAATCGATCACTATCTCGGAAAGGAGACGGTTCAAAACGTTTTCTATTTCCGCTTTGTTAATTCAATGTTCGAACCCATCTGGAACCGGAACTACATCGAGAGCGTGCAGGTAACGATGGCCGAGAGCTTTGGAATTACGGGTCGGGGGCGCTTTTACGAGGAGACCGGGGCAATCCGGGATGTCGTGCAGAACCATCTTCTTCAGGTGATTGCGGTGCTGGCCATGGAACCTCCGGTTGGCCCTGATAACGAGGCGCTTCGTGACGAGAAGGCCAGGGTTCTCAAATCGATCCGGCCGCCTGGCATAGAGAGAATTGTCCGAGGTCAATATCGTGGCTACCGCGATGAGGAAGGTGTGGCCAAGGGATCGAAAGTTGAAACGTCTGCGGCCCTCAGACTGTTTCTGGACTCATGGCGGTGGCAGGATGTGCCTTTCTATATCAGGACAGGTAAGTGTTTCCCAGTTACTGTCACGGAGGTCCTGGTATCGCTGCACCGTCCTCCACAGCGCATTTTCTCAGGGAGAGAGTTCAGGAGGCCGGACACCCCTAACTACTTTCGCTTCCGCCTCGGCCCTGACGTTGAGATCGCCATTGGGATCCGCGCCAAGGCCGCGGGCATCCCAGGGCAAAGCGAACTGGTGGAACTTTACGCCTGCAAGGATCGGCATGAGTTGATGGAACCTTACGATCGCCTGCTGGGAGACGCCATGGAGGGAGATACCATGCTTTTCTCCCGTCAGGATGAAGTTGAAGCGGCCTGGCGAATTGTCGACCCGTTGCTGAGAGATCCTCCGCCGGTCCACGAATACGAACCCGGCACCTGGGGGCCGGCTGAGGCCGACGAGCTCGTCACCAGCCATGGAGGTTGGCACAATCCCAAGGTTACTTGATGAGGAGCGTTTCCTTCCGAACCTGCAAGACCAGCTTGAATGGATCTGAATCTAGCCGCTCAATGTGGGATATCCAATGACGGATCTTCGCGTCTGCAGAGACCCGAAGGATCTCTATGGCCAGCGGCGGGGATCAAAGTTTTAGCTTGAAGCAAGCCGGCATGTTTAATGTCTAGGTTTGTGAGTTGGATACGGCGTTTTGTGCCACCGCCCGAGTGGCAGTTACCGGTGGTCGTATTGCTCGGGATACTTACTGGGCTCGGATGTCTTGCCTTGTATATCTCCAATGCCGCTTCCTACCTGTCAGACCAACCTGAAGCTTGCATGAATTGCCATGTCATGGCGTCAGAATACGCCACGTGGCAACGCGGCAGCCATGCAAGGGCCGCGGTGTGTAATGATTGCCATGTCCCCCATGACAATTTTGTAAAAAAGTACGCGTTCAAGGCCATGGATGGACTGCGGCACGCAACGGTTTTTACCCTGAGAATGGAACCACAGGTAATTAAACTCAACGAAGCAGCTATTGATGTCGTGCAGGAGAACTGTGTTCGCTGTCATGTCAATCTGGTAGAGAACGTATCTCGGTCTGAGGCTAGTGATAACAATTCGCACTCAGGTCGGGGCCGGTTGTGTTGGGCATGCCATCGTCAAACACCGCATGGGAGGGTCAACAGTCTGGCCTCGACACCCTATGCTCGTGTTCCTCGTTTGACGCCTGTGGTACCTGAATGGATCACGAAGCTCACGCAACCAAAGTAGCCAATGGAAAGGTTAGGAATTTACAGAAGGAGCGAGATCTCATGGCAAGTATAAGAGAAATGGTTTATCGGAGGCCGTGGATGGGATGGGTCCTGTTCCTTGCAACCGTTGTTGTGGTCGTGTTCGGGGGGTTGTTCGCCCTCTCGATCATGGAGCGACGAAGCGAAGAGAGGGCCATGTTTCAGCTCGTGAAGCCCATCGCTGAGTGGGAGCCCCGCAACGAGGTCTGGGGCGAAAACTTCCCGCGGGAATATGAGACCTATCAAAAGACATCGAATACCACCTTCCGCAGTAAACATGGCGGTTCCGCCATGATCGATTTCCTAGACGAGTATGCCAATCTGGTAATCCTCTGGGCAGGCTATGGTTTTTCGAGGGACTACAATCAATCCAGAGGACACTATTTTGCTGTCGAGGATATAAGAAAGACGCTGCGTACTGGGACCGGCAATCCTGCCACCTGTTGGTCGTGCAAGAGTACCGATGTTCCGCGGCTGATGAACCAAATGGGTGTCGGTGTATTTTACCAAGACAAGTGGTATCGCCTGGGCTCGGAGGTCGTCAATTCCATCGGCTGCCAGGATTGCCACGATAGTCAAACCATGAATTTACGGATCACCCGTCCCGCTCTGATTGAAGCCTTCCAAAGACAGGGCAAGGATATTAAACAGGCGACGCACCAGGAAATGCGCTCTCTCGTCTGCGCGCAATGTCATGTGGAGTATTACTTCAAAGGGAAAGAGGAAAAATATCTGACCTTTCCCTGGGACAAGGGCATGAGCGTGGAGGCCATGGAGGAATACTTTGATGACGTTAACCACGTGGACTGGGTGCATGGGTTAAGCAGAGCAAAAATGCTCAAGGCACAGCACCCTGACTATGAATTATACCTGACTGGAATTCACGCGCAGAGACAAGTTTCCTGCGCCGATTGCCATATGCCCTACCGACGGGAGGGGGGGGTGAAGTTTACCGACCACTGGATCCAGAGTCCGTTGAACAACATCGCCAATTCATGCCAGGTCTGTCACAAGGAGAGCGAAAGCACGCTCATGAACGACGTCGTGCAGCGACAGGACAAGGTGCTCGAGGTCCGTGGCCGCGTGGAGAACGCCCTGGTCAAGGCCCACATCGAGGCCAAGACGGCTTGGGATAACGGTGCAACGGGGTCAGAAATGGGACCCATTCTAACGGCGATCCGCCATGCGCAGTGGCGATGGGATTACGCGGCTGCGAGCCACGGGGGGGCCTTTCACTCGCCGGTGGAATCCCTTCGCGTCTTGGGTTCCGCGTTGGAAAAGGCCCAGGAGGCCCGCCTGATGCTTATACAGGTGCTGATCAAACATGACGTGTCCGTGCCCATAGCGATGCCGGATATCTCGACAAAGGAAAAAGCTCAAGCCTATATCGGCTTGGACATGGATAAGCTTAGACAGGAGAAGGACCAATTCGTAAAGACGGTTTTACCCGAGTGGGACAGGAAGGCGGCGGAACGTCAGAGCAAGATGAATCTCCAGTGAGGGTTGAGGCAGCCTCCAAGTTCGGATGACCGTTCCTAGATCCCAGTCTTAAGGTACCAGACTCCGGGCCCTTTTCTCAGGTCCGGAGTTATTTAAATACCCGTAGTGTCCACACCCAAAAACTGGTAGTTTTATTAGTCGACAAACCACTACGGGCAGTTTTAAACCTTCAGCCACTTGGCGTGCTGATTGAACATCGAGTCGATGATATGGATGAAGGCCTCGTAGCAGGACAACGTCTAGAAGGAGCCAAACATGGAACGCGCAACTCAAACAAATCTCGATGAACTCTGCATCAATACGATCCGTACTCTCAGCATGGACGCGGTCCAGGCGGCAAAGTCGGGCCATCCGGGTACACCCATGGCCATGGCACCGGTGGCGTACTGCTTGTGGCAGCATTTCCTTCGCTTCGACCCTCAGGACCCCATCTGGCCCAATCGTGATCGGTTCGTACTATCCATAGGACATGCATCCATGCTGCTGTACTCGCTGCTTCACCTGACCGGGGTAAAGGCAGTGAGCAAGGATTACGAAACCCTTGGTGAATTGTCGGTACCCCTCGACGCAATCAAGAACTTCCGCCAGCTCGATAGCCGCTGCCCAGGCCACCCCGAGTATCGCTGGACCTCCGGTATCGAGACCACCACCGGTCCGTTGGGACAGGGTGTGGCCACAAGCGTTGGCATGGCCATGGCTGGCAGCTGGATGGGTGCACACTTCAACCGACCCGGCTTTGAAGACCTGATTAGTTTCAATGTGTATGCCCTGTGCGGAGATGGTTGCATGATGGAGGGCGTGACTGGAGAGGCGGCGTCTCTGGCAGGGCATTTGAAGCTTTCCAATCTGTGCTGGATCTACGACAACAACAGAATCACCATTGAGGGCAATACCGCCTTGGCTTTTAGTGAAGACGTGGCTACACGCTTCATCGCCTATGGGTGGAACGTCACTCGGGTCGGTGATGCCAATGACCTGGAGATGCTCCACCGCGCCTTCCAAACCTTTCACAGCGCGACGGATCGACCCACTCTGATCATTGTGGATAGCCACATTGCTTACGGTTCACCCAACAAACAGGACACCAGTGGGGCCCATGGCGAGCCACTAGGTGAAGAAGAAATCAAGCTGACGAAACGTAACTACCGGTGGTCAGAAGAGGCGAAATTCCTGATACCCGATGGTGTTTACGATCATTTTAAGGACGGCATCGGCAAACGGAGCAAGACCTTGCGCGCCGCCTGGTTTCAACGAATCAAGGAGTACCGCACGAAGTACCCTGACTTGGCGGACCAGCTGTACAAGATGCAGCACCGCCAGTTACCCCTTGGTTGGGACAAGGACCTACCGAATTTTCCTCCGGATGCGAAGGGTCAGGCAGGCCGAGAGGCCTCAGGCACTGTGTTAAATGCTATCGCTAAGAACATACCTTGGTTGATGGGTGGTTCCGCAGACCTCACGCCTTCAACCAAGACACGCCTCACCTTTGACAGCGCGGGTGATTTCTCCGCTGAGAACTATGGCGGTCGTAACCTGCACTTCGGTGTCCGTGAACATGCCATGGGCTCCATCTTGAACGGTATGGGACTCGTCAAGGTTCGCACCTATGGTTCGGGGTTTCTCATCTTCAGTGATTATGCCCGCCCGGCACTCCGGCTCAGTGCCTTGATGGAAATCCCCACCA
>JACZQL010000485.1 GCA_022545745.1 Deltaproteobacteria bacterium
AGATGCAGTTGTACAAATCAACGATCTCATTCGGCCGTATCATCGATTGCCTTATTGAGCTGAAAGGCACCATCAAGACCATGATTATGGGCTCGCTTCTTGGCTACTTTGTCGGAATCCTGCCCGCCGCCGGCGCGACTCCAGGCTCGCTCATGGCCTACGGGGCGGCCAAGACCATGGCGAAGGACCCCGAGACATTCGGCAAAGGCAACCTGGCCGGTGTGGTCGCACCGGAAGCGGCCAACAACGCCGCCAGTACCGGCTCCATGCTACCCATGTTAACCCTCGGTATCCCTGGCTCCCCCACCACGGCAATCCTTTTGGGGGGAATGGTGATCTGGGGCCTCGAGCCAGGCCCAATGCTGTTTGTTGAGCATAAAGATTTCGTCTGGGGCCTGATCGCGAGCCTCTACGTCGCCAACCTCTTCGCGCTGCTGATCAACCTCGCGTTCATTCCGGCATTTATCTTGGTGCTGAAGATGCCCTTCACCATACTCGCACCGATAATCTTCACCCTCTGCGTGGTAGGCGGGTATGCGCCGACGAAAGACATGCACGACGTCTGGCTAATGCTGATCTTCGGCGTCGCCGGCTACCTCATGCGTAAGCTCGACTATCCCATGGCACCGGTGGTCCTGGCCATTGTGTTGGGTCCATTAGCCGAGGCATCCATGCGGCAATCCCTAATCATTTCCAGCGGCTCATTCGCTATTTTCTTTACGCGGCCGATTGCAGGAACGATCATGGTGATTGCGATCGTGCTCTTTGTCCTTCCCCTCTTAAAGGAGGCGAAAAACTTGATCAAAAACCGTGCCTCACAACGCCCGCTGTGACCAACGGCCAGTCTCCAAAGGTTCCCACCCGTCTGAAATTTGCCCATTGGAAACCAGGGGCGTATCATAAAAGTTGCGATCGACACCCCTAATTTTTAAGCAAGTGGAAAACCTTTGATTCCCATTCATGGCAACAATCCGACGGTCCTCCACCCCATTGTGACCGTTACCTTTATCATTGCCAATGTCGCAGTTTTCCTCTATGAACTCTCCCTCGGTCCACGGTATCTGGACACCTTGATCAATCAAATGGGCATGGTCCCGGCGTCCCTCACCCAAGGCCCAGCTCAAGCGAGCGGTGCCTTTTGGACCCCTGTGAGCTCGATGTTTTTACACGGGGGTTGGATGCACTTGCTCGGCAATATGCTTTACCTGTGGATCTTCGGCAATAACATTGAGGACAGCATGGGACACCTCAGGTTTATCTGTTTCTACTTGATCGTTGGATTAGCAGCCGCTGTAACCCATATCGTTTTAAACCCCACCTCCACCGTGCCCACCATTGGTGCCTCCGGGGCGGTTTCTGGAGTACTGGGGGCGTACCTCATCCTTTTTCCACTTGCACGAATCAGGACATTGATCACCCTTGGTTGGTTCATTCACATCACCTATCTTCCCGCATGGGTCCTACTCGTGGTCTGGATTGGACTTCAATTTCTCTCCCAGGCCATGCAACCCATGGACCCAAACGCCGCAGGGGTAGCCTACGCGGCACATATCGGCGGCTTCGTGGCAGGACTTGTACTGATCCTGCCCTTCAGAAAGTACCGACGAAGGGCCTATTCTCGCTACACCTAAAGTGGCATGATATCCGCCCCAAGGAAGGGCATAAGGAGGACAGATTATCGGCGTCTACCGGTAATCGCTCTTCTGTGAAGATGTCTGCGCCCCGCGAATCCCCCCCTATGGGAGGGCCTACGCTGTCTAAAGGCCTCGGGGTGAATATACTGACGGCGTCTGCCACTGTGGGCTTCAGGGTGGATGTATTGGCGGCCCCTGAATTTCCTCTCAAAAGACAGTCCATGGTGTCTGTGGACAGGGAATGGTCTTTTCCTAACACGCCTGATTCCGGAGTTGACCACGACGATATTCGTCGTGGTTTGAGGACTATAGATGATGGTCGGATTAACTTCTACGGGATGAGACTGTGGCGCGGTTGGTTCGAAACGACTCTCCTGGGGGTAAGGTTGCTGAGCAGCCGGACCTGCGAGGGTCTCATGAACAAAGAGGTCCCTACGCACGATGAGTTGTGGGGATTCCCATAACGCCACAGGCACCGAGTTCAAATTATCCGAAAAGTGGATGACCCCTCTCGGGTCTGTCCATTGGTAGACCTCTCCTATGGAAAAAGCAGGAGAGACCCAAAGCAGCAAACTGACCATGGGCCCCATCCACTTAATGACAATAAAATAGTTTTTAAGATTAGCCTTGCCTTTCATTGCGTACAAGTAATGAGGAACCCTCATTTCTTATTCTTAAATTCCGCAGTCTTCTTCTCGAATTTTGACTCCCCACTGATAGCTGACTGCTGACCACTGATTACTGGCTC
>JACZQL010000040.1 GCA_022545745.1 Deltaproteobacteria bacterium
TAGTAGATGAACAACTTCAACTAAACTGCTACTGATAACCTCATTCATTGGGGCGTTGTCCCTCATTGAAGCGTGCCAATTAGAAACATACATATTGCTTGGTATTGCTCTATTTAAGGTCAGTAAGTCAATTGTCAAACAACTGTCAAGCAAAAAAAACATGGACAGACCATAATCTTGATGTTAAATTAACCGCGACCATTATTTGTGTATCATGTTTTTTACTGGCAAATGGTTCGAATTAACGTAAAACGGCCCCCTACTGACCATTTCAAGTTTTTTTTGTCCCAGCAAATACTCTCAGAAAGCATCAAAAAAACCGCGTGATAAAAATGCAATAAAAGGTGTCATCCAGTTTGTTTTTTTGATTTCAGCCCCCAATTTTCACCCCTTTGAACCTGAAGGCGCCCCCCTTCCGAAAAATTTACCTCGCGCGTGTACGGCTAGGGGGTAAAATTTTATTCAGCGATCGCGTCAAGCAACATTGAACTCGGTTAGTACTAGGCGGGGTGGCCGCTTGAAATTCTGGGAGTATGAAGTCAAGCAACATCGGGCCCGGTTAGTACTCGGATGGTTATCTTACAGCGTTTATTTGAAATACAAGACTGAATAAATGAGACTAGATTGAGTTTTATATTTTTTATTCACTATTACCATATACCGTTAAAAGTAATATAATAAAATTATATGACATTTATTTATTGCTGGTTAAGTAAAATACAAAAATTCGATGTGATGAATAAAAATAGAATTTTATGATGATTGAATATCAATTCAGACTATCTAAAAAAATACTTAAATTTAGTAGTCATTATATACAAGAATCTGGGGCATGTGTGTTAGTGCAATCATCCGGGGGCCGGAGGTTACGGCAATAGGCCCCTCCGATTTCTGAACCACTGGGCTAGCAATAGGACATCTGATGCGAGCGGACGGGAGAAAAGAAAGAGAACTCAGACCGGTCACTATTACACCGGGCTTTATCAAACACGCGGATGGTTCGGCCCTGATTGAAGTAGGCGCTACACGGGTCATCTGCACGGCCAAGGTAGAAAGCAAGGTACCACCCTTCCTGCGTAACACCGGCAAGGGATGGATCACCGCAGAGTATGGGATGCTGCCCTCCTCGTCTCCGATCCGTATTCCTCGTGAGGCTGCCAGGGGTAGGGTTGGGGGAAGGACCCACGAAATTCAGAGGCTCATCGGTCGCAGCCTTCGGGCCATCGCCCATTTAGAGTCTCTTGGAGAGAAGACGGTCTGGATCGACTGCGATGTGATTCAGGCGGACGGTGGGACTCGCACGGCTTCCATCACTGGGGCCTATGTTGCCTTGGTGGAGGCGGTGCGCCGATCGTCGGAGAAGGGGTTCACGGAGGAGAATCTCATCAAGGATACGGTGGCAGCCGTTAGCGTGGGTATTGTAGACGGCAAGGTGTTTCTAGACCTCAACGCGGAAGAGGATAGTCACGCGGAGGTGGACATGAACTTTGTCATGACTGGATCGGGAAAATTTGTCGAGGTCCAGGGGACGGCAGAGCTCACACCCTTTAGTAAGGCGAAACTGGACCGCATGCTCGAGGTTGCCCAGAAGGGGATTCGGGAACTTCTCCAAGTGCAAAAAAGAGTCCTCAGGCCTATTGCCTAGGCCTTGGTTCCGTGGACATCCTAATCGGCACAACGAATGCAGGAAAGCGTCGCGAGGTGACCACGGTCCTATCCAAACTTCCTTTGCAGTTCATTTACCTTGCGAGTTTTACCACCTGGCCCAAGGTTGTGGAAAACGGCAAGAGCTTTGAAGAGAACGCACTGAAAAAGGCCCGCACATTGGCTGATTTTTCTGGCTATGTCACCTTGGCGGATGATTCCGGGCTCGAGGTGAATGTCTTGGGTGGGGCTCCCGGAGTTTATTCCGCACGTTACGGCGGAGAAGAAGGGAATGATGACAAAAATAACGAGTTGCTTTTGCGGGAATTGGCCGGAGTCCCTCAGGACAAGAGAGATGCTCGTTTTGTGTGTGTGATTGCGCTTTGTGTGCCCCAAGCCTTGGGTGGTAGAGAATGGCTTTTTCGTGGGGAGTGTGAGGGAAGGATCGCCTTTGCTCCCAAGGGAGAGAGAGGGTTTGGTTATGATCCACTCTTTATCTATTCTCCCATGGGCCTGACCTTCGCCGAATTGGACCCGGAAACCAAAAACCAGGTCAGCCATCGTGGCAAGGCACTGAGGAAACTAACGGAGGAGTTGCCTTCGCACATTCCGCTTGGAGACAAACCTTGACCCCGATCCTGACCTCATGACGAAAACCCCTTCAGTTCTTCAACGATCCGATAATGTCTCCGAATCATGGTCAGGATCGGGGTTGAAATCGTCTCCTCCGAGTGTACAATGAGCCTGCTTGATCCTGACGGGGCGTAGCGCAGCCAGGTAGCGCACCTGCCTTGGGAGCAGGGGGTCGGCCGTTCAAATCGGCTCGCCCCGACCAGTAAAGCAAACGTAAAAAATGCGTTTGCTTTAGACCAATGGAGCAGTGGAACAATAGAGCAATGAATTTTACCAAATGGGCTCCATTGCGGTCCACTGCTCTAATGCTCAATTGTCAAGAGGTTAGAGGAGTTTGTATTACAGTCAGCAATGGGCAGCAGGCAGTTTAGACCCTGTTTTTTTCGTCTTCTACCGTCTGCATCCAGCGTACTTATTTGGCGCCAGTAGCTCAGGTGGATAGAGCAACGGCCTTCTAAGCCGTAGGTCAGGGGTTCGAATCCCTTCTGGCGCGCCAACAAGGTCTGAGATGTGGTGAGTGTAGCTCAATTGGTTAGAGCACTGGACTGTGGCTCCAGGGGTTGAGGGTTCAAGTCCCTTCACTCACCCCAAGTATTCCTGTTCACTATTGTCTCTTTGCACCAGACCGTTGAAAAAGGGCCATCTGCCACCAGCCTGCCCTAAGCAGGCGGTTAGAATAGTTGCGCTCGGTTGCCTCGTTCCAACGTACTGTCTACGTACACCTCCGCTTATCAAATTCTCACACTCCCTGTACCTGGAACCTTCGGCTAAGCTCAGGTCAAGCCTTTTTGACCCTGGGAACAGTTAGTTCAATACTGTCTCAATAACGACTTCCTGGCATATTTGGACATCGCTTCCAATCTGGCTGTAGGACCCAATCTGCCCTTTATTTTCCAAGGGTTTCTTTGAGAAGGGGGTTCCGGGCATCAAATTTGCTACAATTCTGCACGGGCGAGCCGAATCATGAACCAAAACGGTGATCTCCAAATTAACCTGGCCACTTATGCGTGGACTGCACGAATCTTCTCGATTCTGAAGAGGTTTCTCCGGGTCAATCTTGAACTGCACCACAAAGACGTGGTGGAAGCTGGTGAAATCTTTCTCTTCAACCATTTCGCACGCTTTGAAACTTTTATTCCCCAGTACCTGATTTACCAAGAGACTGGAGCCTTCTGCCGCTCTGTGGCATCGAGCGATTTCTTTCTTGAGCCATCCGCCTTCTCAAACTACCTATTGAATGTCGGTGCGGTACCCAATGACCACCCTAGACTTCTTCCCTTCCTGGCCGAAGAAGTTCTGAGGGGACGGAAAGTGATTGTGTTTCCCGAGGGCGGGATGGTGAAGGACCGTAGGGTACTGGACAGCCGGGGCCGATACAGCATCTACTCGCGGGAGGCTGCAAGGTCACGCAAACATCACACAGGGGCTGCCGTGTTGGCACTGGCGCTGGACGCGTTCAAGACAGCAATCCTCAAGGCCTATGAGAAGGGAGACATGAAGCGTGTGGAGGCGTGGGGGGAATCATTGCGCCTGGACAAATGGGCCCTTTTGGCTGCGGCCCATCGGCCAACGCTCATCGTGCCCTCCAATATCACCTTCTATCCCATTCGAGTGGGAGACAACGTCCTACGAAAGGTGGGCGATGCACTCAGCAAAGGACTCAGCCGGCGAATGTCGGAAGAACTTGAGATTGAAGGGAACATCCTCCTCAGGGACACAGACATGGACGTTCGCTTGGGCGACCCAGTGGCACCCACTGAGTTCTGGCGCTGGTGGGACCGCAAACTCATCACCCATCTCGCTGGCAAGATCGATTCCCTGGATGGATTCTTTGGACTATCGTCCCATGGGAGAGGATGGAATGAACGCCTGGTGACCCAACTCATACGGCGAAACGCGCCGCATATCCGCGATAAGTACATGCATAGGATGTACACCGGCGTGACATGCAATCTCAGTCACCTGACATCCCAACTCATTCTGACTTATATGGACCGAGGGAAAACGGAAATCGATCATGACACTTTCCACAAGGCCCTTTATTTAGCGGTTAAGAAGGTCCAAAAGGAACCCTCTGTCGACCTCCATCGGAGCCTCAGGAACCCTGCAGCCTACCGTGGGGTCATGAACGGTGAGTGCCCTGGGCTGGATCAGTTTTTGAAGACTGCCACCGCGATGAATCTCATAGAATGTGACAACGAACTCTATCGTTTTCTGCCCAAGCTCTGCCAGGAGCACGAGTTTGATGAGATCCGCCTCGAAAACTTGGTGGTGGTTTACGCCAACGAGGTGGCGCCCATTTCCGGGGTCACTCGCTCGGTTAAGCTGGCTATGGATGAAGCTCGGAAGTTAGACCGGCAGACCTTGGTAAGGATGCGGTTTGACGATGAGGTGGTAGGCTACACCTGGGACAGACAGTCCTTTGGCCAGCCTCACCACAAGGAGATCAACGAGCAGGAGACCGCCACAGAAAGCGGAGAACCGTTCCTGTTGCTGCCTGAAAAGGCAAAAGATCTAGGTGTGATTCTCGTGCATGGACTGTTGGCCTCCCCTGTGGAGGTTCGCTCCTTCGGCGCAAGGCTCGAGGCCCTCGGCTATCCGGTGATGGGAGTACGACTCAAGGGGCATGGGACATCCCCTTGGGATTTAAGGGAGCGGAGTTGGGAGGATTGGCTGGATTCGGTAACAGAGGGCTATGAAATCATGTCAGCGTTTGTGCGTCGCATATGCCTGGTTGGATTCTCAACCGGCGGTTCGCTGGCACTGCGCCTGGCCTCCGATCACCCAGAGCATTTGGCTGGAGTGGTGGCCATAGCTGCACCCTTGAAGATGCGGGACCGAAACATGATATTTGTGCCCCTGGTGCATGGCGCCAACCGGGTGCTACGCTGGGTGCCTGCCTTCGAAGGCATCATGCCGTTTCGCTCCATGGAGTCGGAGCACCCCCACATCAACTACCGCAACGTCCCGATACGCTGTCTGTACGAGTTCAAACGCTTGATCGACGATATGGAAGCGCGCTTGCCGGACGTTAAGTGTCCAGTGAATCTCATTCAGGGTACGGACGATCCACTGGTGGAGCCCACCAGCGCAGAACTCATCTACAAGCGTTTAGGTGCGGACAAAAAAAACCTCGTGATGGTGCCTGCAACAAGGCATGGAATTCTCTACGAGGATATTGGCGCCACCCAGGAAACCATCATCCAATGTCTCGGGGCCCTATCCTCTGCTCCCGCGACCAAGTACCCACGGCCAGCAAATTCGGTAGTCTCCACACAGGATTCGTAAGGTTCGCTTCCCCATTAAGTCATTAATAATAAAGGAGAAAACCATCGTCGGTCACCCGATGTTTCGGCTCAGGTCGGGCAGGGCCGGGTAGACCTCCAGGTGCAGCAGCGATACAATAAAATACTGGAATAATGAAAGTGAAAACCATTGACGGGAGGACCGCTTTACAATGAAGAACGTTGTTATTGCAGGCTATGTTCGGTCCCCGTTTACTCCAGCAAATAAGGGCGAACTTGCCAAGGTCCGCCCCGACGAGCTTGCCGCACAGGTCATCAAAGGCCTAGTGAAGAAAACCGGAGTCAAAACGGAGGATATCGAAGACCTGATCCTGGGGTGCGCATTTCCAGAAGCGGAGCAGGGGATGAACCTTGCACGGATCGTTGGCTTTCTGGCCGGGTTACCGCTCTCAGTGGCGGGTACCACCGTCAACCGGTTTTGTGGGTCATCCATGGAAGCCATTCACATGGCCGCAGGCGCCATACAAAGGGAGGCTGGTGAGGTATTTCTTTGTGGAGGCGTCGAGTCGATGACCCGTGTCCCTATGCCGGGTTTTAACATGCTGCCCCATCCCGGACTCTACAAGTCATATCCCCAGGTCTATCTTTCCATGGGTCTAGCTGCAGAAAACATGGCGCGCCACTACCAGATTGCACGTGGTGCCCAGGAGGAGTTCGCCCTTGCCAGCCATCAAAAGGCGGCGGCCTCAGAGGCCGCAGGAAATTTTGCGGATGAGATCATAGCGATCACGCAAAATGGCCACAAGGTAGATAGGGACGGCGGCATCAGACCTGGCACGAGCCTGGAGGCCCTGGCGAATCTGGTTCCGTCCTTCGATAAAAATGGGACCGTGACGGCGGGGACTTCGGCTCCCCTGACCGACGGGGCGGTGGCTGTCCTGGTGTGTTCTGAAGACTATGCCAAACGTAATGAGCTCGAGATCCTCGCTCGCATCAAGGGCACTGGAGTGGCCGGTTGCGCTCCCGAGTTGATGGGCATCGGTCCTGTGGGCGCGACTCGTAAGGCGTTGGACCGGGCGGGGCTGAAACTAAGCGATATGGATTGTATCGAATTGAATGAAGCCTTCGGAGTCCAAGTCCTGGCCTGCATGGGGGAGATGGGATTCTCGCCCGAGCAGCTCAATCTCCATGGGGGTGCACTGGCGTTGGGCCATCCGCTGGGGGCATCAGGCGCGCGTATCACAGGTAAAGCAGCGTCGCTGTTAAAGCGGCAAGGTGGGAAGTATGCCCTCGCCACCATGTGCATTGGCGGTGGCCAGGGAATAGCAACGGTGCTCGAGGCCGTCTAAATGGCTGAGATTAGAAAAGCGGCAGTTATAGGGGCTGGGGTGATGGGGGGTGCCATTGCAGCGCACCTTGCCAACGCCGGTGTCCCTGTTGTGCTCATGGATATTGTCCCCAAGGGCGCAAAGAACCGTAACGCCATGGCCGAGGGGGCCCTCGAGCGGCTTGTGAAATCCGAGCCGCAGGCCTTTATGCACAAAAAGGCTGCCAAGTGGGTTACCCCGGCCAATATTGAGGACCACCTCGAACTCCTCAGCAACGCCGATTGGATCATCGAGGCGGTGGTGGAGGATTTGCAGACAAAGCGCTCGCTATACGGCCGCATCGATGAGGTCCGTAAAAAAGGTTCTGTGGTCTCTTCAAACACCTCTACCTTGACGCTGGCCAACCTTGTGGAGGGTCTATCGGAGCGCTTCGCGAGTGATTTCATGATCACTCATTTTTTCAATCCACCGCGCTATATGCGTTTGCTGGAAGTCGTGGTTGGCCCACAGACCCGACCCGATGCCGTCCAGACCATTGGTAATTTTGTCGATCGCCACCTCGGTAAAAGCGTCGTGCTTTGCCATGATACGCCGGGTTTCGTTGCCAACCGTATCGGAGCCTTTTGGCTCCAGTCGGCCGTTGTGGAAGCCATGAATCAGGGACTCAGTATTGAAGAGGCGGATGCCGTAGTGAGCCAATCCTTTGGTGTGCCCAAGACAGGCGTCTTTGGCCTATTGGACCTGGTGGGTCTCGACCTGATGGACAAGATCGATGCCAATCTCATGGGGAGCCTCCCGAAGGACGACTCCTACCGCCGTATACGGCGTGATTTTCCACTGCTCAGCAAGATGATTGAGCAGGGCTACACCGGCCGAAAGGGTAAAGGCGGGTTTTACCGCCTAAAGGTCAACGGCAAAGAACGTGTCAGGGAGGCGATAGATCTCAAGAGCGGCGAGTACCGCCTTGTGACGCCAGCCACCCTCGACAGTCTCCAGGCCGGAAAATCGGCTGGACCTCGCGCATTGATCGAGCATTCCGACAAAGGAGGACGCTACGCGTGGACTGTGCTCTCGGAGACGTTAACCTATGCCGCCGGATTAGTTCCGGAAGTGGTGGAGGACATTCAGTCCGTCGATCGGGCGATGAAGCTCGGTTACAACTGGACTCAGGGACCTTTTGAACTGATGGACCGGTTGGGTACCGGATATCTTTTGAAGCGGTTGCGGCATGAAGGCAGAGAGGTCCCACAGCTGCTTGATAAGGCATCTGGAGCGGGCAGTTTCTACCGTGTCCACGACGGTCGTCTTCAGTCTCTTGCGGTCACCGGTGAACATGTAGATGTCACGCGCGATGACGGTGTCCTCTTACTCTCTGACG
>JACZQL010000486.1 GCA_022545745.1 Deltaproteobacteria bacterium
TGAGCAAATTATAGTAGACCATAATCGTGTCAAACTCTCCGCTTTCGATGATGGCATGGATGGATTGAGGATCCCCCAACGCCGGCGCACCAAAATATCGCACCTTGCCCTGCTCTCTTAAGGCCTTGAACCCTTCCAGAACACCTCCTGACCCGAGGACCTCCTGCGGGGTCAGGGCAAAGGACTGGTTTTCCCTGGTGGGTGCTACCCGCCCATGGAGCTGAATGAGGTCCACCGATGATCTTCCCAGGCGTTTTAGACTTTGGTTCACAGAGGCTATGGTGGCCTCCCGCAGGTTGGTTAAATCCTCTGGCCCAATTCGTACCTTTGTGGCGAGGGTCACATTCGCTCCTGTCTTCTTCAGGACCTCGCCGAGATTGGTTTCAGAGCTTCCATTTCCGTAGGCGGATGCCGTGTCAAAGTAATTGATGCCGAGTTTTAAAGCTAGTTGTGCCACAGCGAGCTGCCTCTCTTGAGAATCACGGGTCATGAGGCCGGCGGTGGCCCCGCAGCCGAATCCTATTTCGGGAACCCTAAGACCCGTTCTTCCAAGCGTCCTATACTCCATGATTTTTACCCTCCAAATATCGCTGAAGAATCAACTCCTTATTTTATTAGATTTGCGAAAGAAATTTCGACGTCAATGCAGTATCACAGAACGAATACTCTTGCCTTCGTGCATCAGGTCGAAGGCCCGGTTAATGTCCTCTAGGGGCATGGTGTGAGTGATCATTTCATCAACTTTTATCTCTTTGCTGAGGTACCTTTCCACGTAGCCAGGCAGCTGTGAGCGGCCCTTGACCCCACCGAAGGCGGTTCCCCTCCAGACCCTTCCTGTCACCAGTTGGAAGGGACGCGTGCTGATCTCTTCGCCAGCGCCCGCCACACCTATGATGACTGACTCACCCCAACCCTTATGGCAGCATTCCAGGGCGGCGCGCATCGTATTGACATTGCCGATGCATTCGAACGAGTAATCGACCCCCCCGTCCGTCATTTCGATAATCACGTCCTGTATCTTGGTGCTGTGGTCATTGGGATTGAGCACATCGGTCGCTCCGAGTTGTTGAGCCATTGCAAATTTTGCGGAGTTGGTGTCAACGGCAATGATACGTGACGCCTTGGCGAGGGCTGCTCCCTGGACGGCGCTCAACCCGACGGCGCCCAGACCGAAGATGGCAACCGTCGAGCCCGGTTCTACCTTGGCCGTGTTCAATACCGCACCGATCCCAGTGGTAATACCGCAGGCGAGCAGGCAGACCTTGTCCAGCGGCGCGGCGGGATTAATTTTAGTGACGGCGATCTCTGGCAGAACTGTATACTGAGAAAAGGTCGACGTCCCCATGTAATGGTAAATGGTCCGTCCTTTGAGAGAAAACCGGCTGGTCCCATCGGGCATCAAGCCTTTTCCCTGCGTGGTGCGAATCGCCCCGCAGAGGTTGGTCTTTCCGGATTTGCAGAACTTGCATTGCCCACACTCGGGCGTGTAGAGGGGAATCACATGATCGCCGGGTCTGAGGGCAGTGACGCTGGGCCCCACCTCTTCAACAACGGCGCCCCCTTCGTGACCGAGAACGGCTGGAAAGACCCCTTCCGAGTCCTTCCCCGAAAGCGTATAGGCATCCGTGTGGCAAACACCGGTGGCAACCAGGCGGAGCAATACTTCCCCGTTCTTGGGGCCTGCTAACTCGACCTGTTCAATCTCTAAAGGTTTTCCTGGTTCCCAAGCGACTGCTGCGCGTGATTTCATAGGAACTCCTTAGGTATCCTAAACCTCTAATTCCACAATTTCAGGATGTATGGATGAGCCGTTGATTTGAAGTCGAGCAACGGCCACTGGAAGCCTGAATCGCCGGGGCCCGGCACTCCCCGGATTTATAAACATGACTCCATTGTGATGGGTAATCCATGGTTGGTGAGAATGACCACTGATCACAGCAGCAAAGCCGGACTTTGCCGGGTCGAGGTCCAGCGTCTTGAGATCGTGAAGAACGTAGATGAGGGTTTTTTCGACTTCGACGACCTCCGTTTCCGGATAACGGAGTGCCCAATCACCCTGATCGACGTTTCCCCGAATTGCTACCACGGGTGAAATGGATTGGAGCGTCTCGATCACCTCTGCCTTGCCTATGTCCCCGGCATGAATTACGAGATCCGCCCCTTTCAGTGCCAGTAGCGCCTCAGGTCTAACGAGACCATGGGTATCCGAAATCACTCCGATGAGGCATTTCTCTTTTTTTGCCGATTTCGCAGCCATTGGTGGGTATCGTTAAGTGAAATGGGCTCCCCATGACATGGAAATTCTAACCAAACATATTTGAAATTTTCCCTTGGACACAGAAAGAAATCCCTTTAGGAATATTAC
>JACZQL010000487.1 GCA_022545745.1 Deltaproteobacteria bacterium
CGCGATCATCCTGCACCGGATTTTCGCATGAGTTTCCGGGCGAATGAACGTTCGAGGTAACTCTGACGGTGGTTGACGCAAACGGACAGCAAGTCTCCCAGACCTTGGGCGTTGTCGTGCAGGACTGGCTGATTGTTTCATTCGGCGACTCCTACGGGTCGGGAGAAGGCAGTCCCGACATCCCCGCCGGATATATTGCGGGCTCTTGGGAGAACGTATGCGCATTGGACCGGTTCGGGATCATTCGGGGCTTCCTGGTGGACGGCGTCTTCGCTCCCGGTCAGGATCACGGTCGGACAAGCGACGCGCTCATGATGGCCGTCCGGGTCGGGCTTCTGGAGAGCCCTAAACTGGTGAAGGATCGTCTCTAGGTCGGCGAAATCGTTGCGTTCGGTGAAAAGGTTGGCAAAGAAATGCGCGAGCGGCGTTGCACGAAATGCCGGGCTCAAATCCTCGAACGTGTACGCCCAGCGATAGTCTATGCCGTTGGCGGTGTAGGCGTCGATCCGCCGCTTCGCAAATTCCTTGGAGGGGTTGTAGCCGGTGCCCGACAATACGAGTGCCGCCGTCTTGTCCGGGCGGTGGTGGTACATGTAGGGAACAATCGTAGATCCGACCGAACAGCCGACCAGGATCGCGGTCTCGCCGGGCAGCGCGTCGTCTATCGCTTCCCAACAGGCCTCGGCCATGTCGTCGGTGGTCAGGCCGGGGTCGGCCTTGGGCGAGCGGCCGTAACCCGGGATGTCGATGGCGATGCACCGGTACCAGGTCGACAAATGCGCCATCTGAAAAATCCAGCACGACTGGTCCATCGGGTTTGGATGGATAAAGGCGATCACCGGCCCCGTACGTCCCATCCGTTCATAATAAAGCGGTCCGTGAATGTGCTGCACCATGATATTTGTCCTCCTTTATCTAAGATCGAAAGCTAGAGCTAGTGGTCAAGTCTGCTCTTGGCTCTTTAGCTATCAAGTTCGATTTGATTTGCGCCGTTCGCGCCGGGTCGGACGGAAACAAATGGCAAATAGGCAAGCCTGACACCGTCGATGACCCCGTCGAGGAGTGCGAGAAAGTCTCGGGACTGTGTATCGGGAAAGCGCCGTGCCTCGGTGGGAACAAAGAATAGCTTGCCGCTTATAGTCTGATAAGAGCCGGTTAGACCCACGCGAGCAGCTCGAAGTATCGTTGTCGCGTCATCCCTGCAGTTTTCATATTGTTTCGGATAATTGAGACAGGCACCTCACGGTACGTGGGGATGATGACGGGTCTGAGGATTCCCTGCTTTAAGTAAGCCCGGTGGCTTCCCTCCTGGCGCACAAACAGGAACCCATCGGCCAGAAAGATCCTTTCTTGGACGGTCCAGTGGGATGGAGTTATCTTCGGCATTATGCCGAGAGTGAGAGGGAGATGCGCTCAGAAGTAAGAATTTCAGGCGCGATCCAGTGCTGGTCCTTAGAGATATAGCCAGCCTCGTGAAGGATCTCATCCAGCGTTCCCTGCTCCGCAGCCACCTTTATAAAAAGCTGGAGTGCCTCTTCCAGATTACGACGGGCTGCCTGAAGGGATTCGCCACAGCTCATCACATCAAGGGGATGGGCCCTAGCCACGTAGGTCCCACCTTCCCGCCATATTTGAATGGTATGATCGAGGTGAACAAGCATCGGCCTTACCTTCTCACAATCTTTGTATGTTACAGTCACGAAGCCCTAAAATCAATCAAGGGCGTATTGGGCCACCGCATTTAGCACTCTTCAGAGTATTGCTCCATTAGTAACTGAACCGGTAATTTAAGCTTCAGCCCCCAATGAAAAACAAAAGGGAATGGGCTAGTTTTTACTTCTCAGGTGCGATGGGTCTGTGATGCCCCGGAATTAGGCCACCTCCAGTGAAAGACCCTCATGTCGGGGGGCAACCATCCCCTTCAGCTTAACACATAGACTACCGGCTGCTCCTTTTCCTTTAGATTAGGGCAACGGGGATACGGGAGCGCAAGCCCTACACAACCCGGCACACCTTTATCTCGGTAGGGCTCAGTAATGGAGTGAACATAAAGTGGCTTGCAGAGTATTGTGGAACATCTGTAGCCATGATCGAGAAGCATTACGGGAAGTATATCCGGGGCGACATAGATGAGCAGTTTGAAAGGCTTTTGGGAGCTAAAACCGTAACCTTAACCGAAACCCAAGGCAGAGTGACGGGTACTGATAGGGGCAAAGTACAGGAAAACTCTAAGGAAGGGGTAAGGTGGGCCCACCTGGATTCGAACCACCACAGCCCGAAAAAGAAATAAGGCTGAAAAACCTACTACTAACGGATAAACCAGGGGAAATGCCTATCCTACCCTTCAACGGCATATCCCCAAAAG
>JACZQL010000041.1 GCA_022545745.1 Deltaproteobacteria bacterium
TTTACGGTTTGAGTACCTCTTTCAAAATTGGAGACCGACCAAGCGACTACATACCTTGAATAATTATCGATCAATATTTGAACATACACCTTTGTTCCGTCGATCAGTTTTATAATGGTAATATCCAAATGGTAAAGCTCATTGGGTTTGTCCTTTCGATGATTCGGCCGCCCGTTCTGCCGCCTCCCGAAGCGTGCGTTCCCCGAGGGCTTCACAGGCGCTACGGCGATACTCGGCGCTGGCGTGAATATCCGAATCCTGCTCGAGGCCTTCCATCGCCTTACGGACCGCGTCGCGGAATAGCGCCTCGGACGGCTTCTGCCCCGTTACAATTTCTTCGGCGCTCATCACCTGGATCGGGGTAACTCCGGTAACGGTCAGCCGCGCATGATCGATATTGCCGTTGGGATCCAATCTTACCAACGCGGCAGAGCCCGCCAGGGCGAAATCGCCGTGCCGGCGGCTTACCTCTTGATAAGACCAGCCGGTATTCGCCGGTAACATGGGTACTCTGATCTCGGTCAAGAGTTCGCCTGGCTCCAAAACCGTAGTCATGTAGGAAAGAAAAAAGTCTTCCGCGGAGACCGTTCGCTGGCGAGCCTTCCCGGAAAGCACCAATGACGCCCCGAGGGTTACCATTGCCATCGGTAGCTCGGCAGAGGGGAAGGCGTGAGCGAGGCTGCCTCCCACCGTGCCGCGGTTACGGATTTGCATGTGGCCAATGTAGCCCGTGGCTTCGCGTAGCAGCGGCCAGTCGTTTGCGACGTCCGTTGAGCGTTCCAACTGGCGCTGGCGCGTCATGGCGCCAATCCGCAGCTCGCCGTTTTCCACTCTCAGATAACTGAGATCTCTAACTCCGTTGAGATCGACCAGATGCGCCGGCCTGAGCAGGCGAAAATTCATAAGCGGGACGAGGCTCTGTCCCCCCGCCAAGGGCCGGGCCTGGTCACCGAATTGAGAAAGCAGGTCCACAACTTCCTCTATGGTCGTGGGATCATAGTATTGAAAATTGGCCGGTTTCATTATTTGACTGCTTCGTCAGGATTTCATGCCACAAGGCTGAGCTAAGGCTCGCAGATCGGATTTACTCTCCTCTATCTTTGTTTCTTTTGTCTGTCAATCGAAGAGGCATCGAGCAGAGCGCTTAGCGCGTAGCACAAAGGGCAATTCCACACAGCATTTGGCCCATTTACATGTAATTGACAAGCCAACACGAACCCGCCTAAACTACAGCCCGCGCTTTGGGATACCCAGTACAGGCTATGGAACTTTTAGAGCTCACGTTACCGCTCAACCATGAAGGTATGCCGGACGAGGTGTTTCCGACGGCGACCAACTGTTTTTTAGGCTCCCGATACCATCCGGACAAGGGAATCGTTGTCGGTTCCGAGACGGGAACGTGCATCACGCTTCCTGCTGTTTTTTCTGAGTTTCGCAAGACCACGAGGTTGAACGAGGTACCCATCGAAAAACTGTTTCTTCGCCCTGCAACGGTCCTCGATATTTCGAAAGAGGGCGGGGAAGAGATAACCACCCAAGACTTCCAGCAAGCGTTCAAGGTTAGCGATCCCGAACCGGGAGATGCCATCCTCATACGAACCGGTTGGGGGGACAGTGGCGCCTGCAGAGAGCCTGGGCCCCGATACATGTTGGAAAGTCCCCACTTCTCTGTGGAGGCGGCCGAGTTCCTGGCTGGGATGCTGGTGGAAAAGAAGAGCGACCTTTTACTCACAGATCTGGCCATGATCGGGCGGCCGGATAAGCATCTGATTCCGGAATGGTGCTCCCTCGAGCCTCGACCGAGTCCCTGGCCATCTCCAGAAGCTCGGGTCTACCTCCACCTTTATAGTCCCGACAAGGCAAGCAAGGATTTTGCCGCGGAAATTGCTTTAGCCAAGGCTGGAGTGATGACAGTAAAAAGGTTGATCCATTGTGGGGCCATTCAAGGGCCGAGAGTTCGCATCATCGTGAGTCCCCTGAATGTGGTGCGCGGCGTGGCTTCCACCTGTCGGGTTGTGGCGATTCAGGACGGATCGAAATGAAGCTCATTGATCTTACCATGCCGGTGTGGCCCGGGGCGGGTTACGGGGAAGTGCTGCCCCTCACCAATACTCCCGTCCAATTTTTCGAGTACATGGTCTATGACAAGAACGGGATTCGAATGACGCGAATGAAGCTGGACGGGGAGACCGGAAGCCCATTCATGGTGCCGCCGCAAAAGGCGCCCTTCGATATGACCCCGTTGCAACCCAATCCACGTTACATGTTGACCTTGAGTGAAATTCCTCTAGACACCCTTGTTCTACACGATACCACGATTATCGACATCCCCATGGAGGAAGGTCGCGAGATCATGCCTGAGCAAATGGAAGAAGCCGTCGCTAAAGCGGATTACCGAGAAGGTGACCATGTGCTTCTCCGAACGGGTTGGGGGACCCGGGAAAAGGCCTTTGAGTTAGGAATCGACTATTATAAAAGGAGTCCCGGGGTCCGTTACGACGCCGGCGTCCTGTTGGCGGAGCGAATGGAGCGAATGAACAGCACTATTTTCATGACGGACCTTGGCCTGGTGAACCCACCACGAGTGCAAGGGCATAACTGGTTCCGTGGAGATACGCCGTATCATCCGCACCCGAAGCCGTGGCCTTCAATGGAGGCCAGGGAGAGAGTCATGGATATCGGGACCGCCTCTCCCCATGCCAGCAAAGAACCCAGCAGTTACGGCGCCTTTATCAAAAGGGTCATGGCAGGCTGCAAGTGCCTCGTGAATTGCAATCAGATCACAAAAAAGCGGGTCAAGATGATTATTCTCCCGCTCCTGATCCAGAAGGGGGGTGCCTCTCCCTGCAGATTCGTTGCGGTCGAGGAAGACTGACCCAAATACGCGGGCTATTCTTGAGGAGGTTCCATGGCAGACTATAGTGTCACCCTCGCTTGCCGGAATTGTGACAGGACCCAAGCCGTTATTCGCGGGACCGCAAAGGCGGAGGGAGTCAACCTTCGAGCGGTGGAGTCAACCAGCGTGCCGAAAATGTTCGGCGGCCTGGTCAACGGGGAAAACGATGTGGCCGAGTTTTCCATGGCAGAACTCGTCTACTCTGTCTCAAGGGAACAATGGGTAAAGCGACTCAAGGTATTAAGGGGGATCGGCTCATGATGATGTTTTTTACCTCGCTCGTTCTAGCCGGGTTTCTGGTTTCTGCCATACACACCCCAGCCGTGATGGCAAAGGTACTTTCAGTGGAGGAAATTCGCGCAACCCTGTCCGCATCACACCGAAGCGCAAAGAACCGGGCCAGGGATCGGTACCGTCATCCCGCCGAAACACTGGTCTTCTTTGGCCTCGCCGATGACATGACGGTTGTGGAAGTGGCGCCAGGTCGTGGCTGGTATACAGACGCAATCGCGCCGCTACTGCTTAAAAGGGGTAAGCTCTATGCCGCAGGCAATGCGCTGGATGTGCCTGGTCAACGAAAGTATCGCTACCCACGCCAGCGGGCCTACAACAAGAAAATCGCGGATAACCCTCAAGTGTATGGCGCGGTTGAAATCAGCTATTTAACACCACCCCAGTATACCAGGATCGCCCCACCGGGTACGGCCGATCTGGTGGTGACCTTTCGCAACGTGCACAACTGGTTGAGGGAGGATCCTCGGCCATATTTTAAGGCCATGTATGACGCACTCAAGCCAGGCGGTTTCTTAGGTGTCGTCGAGCACCGCGCAAAGCCCGGGACGTCTTTAGAAAAAATGGTCAAATCCGGCTATATGACCGAGGCAAAGGTGATTGAGCTCGCCGAGGAGGCGGGTTTTAAACTGTTCGAGAAATCGGAGGTCAATGCAAACCCGAAGGACACCGCCGATCATCCGAGGGGCGTGTGGACCCTACCGCCTAGCCTGCGCCTGAAGGACCAGGATAGGGACAAATATCTCGCCATTGGTGAAAGTGATCGTATGACGCTGAAGTTTAGGAAACCGGTCGTGCCGTAAGCACGACGGGGCTGGCAGTTCTCAGCCATCAGCAGTTCAGTACTGAGTAACGAGTGCTGAGTACTGAGTGAGGGGATCGAGGATAGAGGATTGACGCGAGAAAGACAGCAGGCAGTTGGCAGCAAAAGACGGACTACAGACTACGGGACTACGGACGACAAGAAGGCAGAGTCCATGGCGCCAAGCGGAAAGGGCGTAGGGCGCGTGGGCTTGACATCAAACAATGCCAGTTTTAGAGTTCGGTAACCCTTGGCCATTCTGATCGGTCCAACCATGGCCAAATCAGAGGCGTAAGATCGAGCACCTAGTATAGAGGGAGGAGCACCTATGGCACAGAGTATCTCAGAGGCGATGCCGAGGAGAGCAATTGCTGCCGGAAAGCGGGAGTATCCCTATGATCGGTGGATGGAGTCCCAGGGGCTGCCGATCCACCGGGGCTTTTACATCGAGGATCAGAGGGAGCTTGAATTAGCATGGTGGCCTCTGCGGGAATGCAATACCGCCTTTGTGCAGCTGATGGGAATGGAAGGCGTGAACGAGCTCAGGGTCAGTGAAATCGCCCCTGGTAAGACCCTGCCGCCCTTCAAACTGGGAGTAGATGAGATTGTCTATGTCCTTGAAGGCCGAGGCCTGACTACTGTCTGGAGTGGTGAGGGTAGGGCCAAGAAGACCTTCGAGTGGCAGAAGTACAGCATGTTTATGATTCCACGGCACTACCATCACCAGTTGTGCAATACCCAGGGTGATCGACCAGTCAAGTTGATGCACTACAACTACCTGCCTGTGGCCCTATCGGCCACCGAAGACCCAGAGTTTTTCTTTAACAACAGTTTCACCGTCCCCGAAAGTGCCGACAGTGGCCTGGGCAACCTCTACGCTGAGGCGAAGGTCATGACAGACACGGGAGGTACCATGGGGGCGCGCAATGTCTGGTATGGAAACTTTTTTCCAGACATGAGGGCCTGGGATCGGCTGGACCCGTTTAAAGGACGGGGTGCGGGCGGTCATGTGGTGTGGATCCAGTTTGCCGGCTCGGAGGCCTCCTGTCACATGTCCGTCTTTCCCGCAAAGACATACAAGAAAGGGCACCGCCACGGTCCGGGACGGGCTATCGTGATACCAACGGGTGAAGGTTATTCCGTGATGTGGCCGGAAGGGGGCGAGAAGGTGGTGGTCCCCTGGCACGAGGCAAGTCTCTTCACCCCGCCGAATCGTTGGTTTCACCAGCATTTCAATGTCGCTGGGGTCCCTGGACGCTACCTGGCTCTGCATCCTCTGCCACAATTCTCCGGTCACGCGGAAAAGGTGCAAGACCGAGCAAAAGACCAGATCGAGTATCCGGACGAGGAACTATGGATTCGGCAGAAGTTCGAAGAAGAACTGGCAAAGAGAAACCTGAAGTCCATGATGCCTGATGAGGCCTATCGAGATAAAAACTATGAGTGGACTTATTGATAAGGCAAAGGGCAAAGCGTACTCATTGGTTCGAAACGGCATTGCAATGGCTAGTAATCGCGTGCCCAGTATGGACGAGATGACCGCGTACCTGGGACTCACAATCGACGATGAGTTCGTTGCGTCCCTTTGCGCCGGCTGCAAATACAAAGGGTGGCCCTTTGTTAAACGCCGGTATCTGATGTCTCGCAGTCGCGGGTTTGAGATTAGATATGGGCCTGAACGCGTTGTGGAGACGATCTTTCTTAACTGCTTCGGTAGAAATGGCTACGCGCAGTTTGCTGGCAAGCTTCCCAAGGGCATCAAGTTCGGGGACCCTCCGGACAGGGTGCGTGCTGCTCTGGGTAAACCGACTTCCTCTGGGCCTCCGACTCCGGGAGTCCAGGGAGACTCCGGGGGTTGGGATCGTTACGATAACCCGCACCACCGTGTGCACTTCAGTTATTCAGAGGACGGTGGCCTTGACCTGATCATGCTGATGTTGGCACGCGCGAAATCCAGGAAAGCTTTCAAGGCTCGCTGAAGATCTCCATAGTAAACCCTATCTCCTAGCAGTTTGTTGAAAAAAGTTGTTTGCAGGCTGGTCAAAAAGATCTCAGAGGCGAGGCGCGCGATAAATCGACGAGCGGACCGGTACTTAGGCGGTACGTTGGAGCGACTCCGCTTGGAGCGGGAATGATTCCCGCAGCGATCGAGCTAAACTATCCTAAACGCCTGCTTAAAGCAGGCTGTTGGCATATGAGTCTTTTTCAGCAGCCTGCTAGGGGTTGTGAAAAGAGCATTCCGATCCCTGACCTGTCCGCCAGTCCGGAAAGGGGGATCACTGTATTCGCACCTATCGAGCACTACACCATAAAAATTACGTCCTCTTTTGCACCAGCGATTTTCTAGCCTCCATAGGACAGTTTGTTCAGGAGATTGCACTCTATTGGCTCGCCTACGAAATCACCGGGTCCGCCATAGCGCTGGGTCTTTTAGGGCTATTCGAGGCGATTCCTAGCCTGATCCTTACACCGTTTATTGGCGTTCTCGTCGACCGCCACAACCGGCAGCACATACTGATTCTGGTTCAGTTTTTCGCTGCCATCCCTATTTTTATTTTGACACTTCTGTACTTCGCAGGTGTTCTCGAGTTCTGGCACATCCTGACCCTGCAGGTAGCTCATTCCGTGGCCAGGGTCCTTAACCCTCCCACCGCGCATTCGATCATTCGTGATCTGGTCCCCCAAGACGATCTGGTAAGTGGGGTGGCCCTATTTTCAATGGAATTCAATATCGCCCGTGTGTTGGGTCCCTCCCTGGGCGGGGTCCTGATCCTGTGGATTGGTGCAGGGGGTTGTTTCCTGTTCTATACCGTGTGTTTAGTGATTTCCGGATTGGGATTCCTCTCAATCCAGCTACCTAAAAAAGAGCTGCGCAGAGGAGGAGGCAATTATTTACGAGAAGTTAATGAGGGGTTTCGTTATGTCTGGCATGAACCGGTGATATTGATCAGCATGGGCGCTGCGTTTATTCTAAGCGTTTTTGTGGGCACCTATCACAGGTTTCTTCCGGTCTTTGCCAAGGAGGTGCTGAACGTGGGACCTGGGGGGTTGGGATTTCTGATGGCAGCGCAGGGGTTTGGAGGTATTCTTACCCTGAGTTTTCTCACACCTATGGTGGAAAAGTGGAACAAGGAGACCTTGATCTTCTTAGCAGCCACAGCGACGCCCGTATTCCTAATCCTTTTTAGCCTGTCCAACAGCCTATTCATCTCGATGGTGCTTTTGGCATTAGTGGGCGCCACTGGAGTTGCTTATCGCACCATCAGCCGGGTGATTTATCAGATCCGGGTGCCCTACGGTTTCTTGGGAAGGGTCATGAGTGTTTTTCAGATGGATCATGGAATGCGCTCGGTCGGGTCTATGGTCATTGGGGCCTTCATCTCCCTTTTCGGTATCGCCCTTGGTCTATCCCTTACCTCTGTGATCTCGTTGATTCTCACTTCGACCATTTTTTTTCTATTTTTCCGGTCGCCACGGAACAAACTCTAGATCTCCTTTGTCGCAAATGTGTAAATACTGAATGCCTGGAGGGGTCCACAGCCGCGTCAATCATGTAAAAGGACCAAGACCCAGTTGGAGAAATGCCAGAGGAAATGGTCTGGGACTCATTTCCCTTGGTGGCTTATTGGCATATTTAGTCTGCTATGGCATCTTTTGAACTTAAGACTAGTCAATTCACAGTGCCAGAAAAGAGAGGTCAAATATGAACCCGTTTTTTCTTTTGTGTGCAGTGTTGGGTATCAATCTGATCCTCACCTATCCCGTCTACCCATGGGGTGACACGGGTCACGAAGTCGTCGGGCATATTGCTCAAAGAAACCTGACGGATAAAGCCTTGGAACAGGTTAAGGCAATATTGAGGCCCGAGTCTTCGGTCCATGAGGCTCTGGCCAGGGCAGCTACCTGGCCAGATCATGAGGGTAAGAAAATCGAAGATATGAATTCGCTCCACTATGTTAACTTCACTGCCGAAGAATCATATTACATTCGCGCGAGAAACTGTCCTCGTCGCAACTGTATTGTGGAGGCTATTCCCTGGTACCGGCGAGTCATGGTGGACGAAGAGGCGCCGCTCAATCTCAGGCGTATTGCCCTTCGATTTTTAGCACACCTCGTTGGTGACATTCATATGCCTCTGCATGCAGGG
>JACZQL010000042.1 GCA_022545745.1 Deltaproteobacteria bacterium
AGCAGGACCAGCATGGCGCCGGCCTGCGCTACCACCTCGGCCAGCAACGTCATGGGAAACTCCCGGGTACCGCCGGGCCCCGGCGCCAGATAGTACTCATCCTCCTGGACCGCCTTGATGCAGACGATGCGGTGTTCCAGGTCCAGCTCGTCCACACGATCGATGAGGAGAAACGGATCGCGATGCGGAAGGATGGTCTGGATGACATCCTGACCAAAAGGCGGTGTGACCTGCATAGGTTCGGTCTCCTGCGCTGCAATCCGGTGCGCGAGTGTCTCCCGGTCCGCGCATTATATCCCGGAATAGGAGCCTAGGGCAGGCTTCGCCCGCGCCACCTTGCCGGCTCGGCAGTACCACCGGAAACTCCTGATCTCATTGTTGTTGTGCTACGTCGGCGGGTTCCTGTGGAGGCCCGTGACGTGCCCCTGGCGGATCGGGGTGTTATAATGAGGTCATGAAACTCAGACACGAAAAGGTGGTGCAGCTGGAGGGCTTCCTGGGCCAGACGCGATTCGCCCTGGGCGAGCGCGATGTCAAGGTGGCGTTCCGCAGCCCGTTCCTGCGCCAGCGCTCCTCGTTCCCGTTCGACACCATCGACCGCAACATGGGCTGGGAGGATCGGCCGCGCTGGATCTATGCAGTGGCCGGAGTCATCGCGCTGCTGGCCGGTGCCCCACTGGCCGCGGAGACCTGGTTCGCCAGCGCCAACCTGGCGGCATCCGTCGCGTTCACCGTGCTGGCCGCAGCCTGCTTCGCCGCCTGCTTCTTTGGTTGACTAACCTGAGCTTTTCTTTCAGGCCTCGCCTTTGCACGCGGCGGAGTCTTGGTCAGGGTGTCATAGAAGGTCATCTCCTGATCCTGCGGAGTCGCCCGAGCGGGGCTGGACCCTCTGCGTGGGGGCCGAGTAGGGATTTTTGCCACAGGTCCCTGACCTTCCCTTTTGAGCAGCTTTCTCTCCTCAATCCCCTGGCCAATGAGCATCCCAAGGAAGAAAGTGAGGGTACAGGTCACCGTGAAACCCACTGCGAGAATCACAAGTTGGCCTCGACTGAAATAGTAAAAACCCTGACTTCGGGATCTCCGATTCTCTGCCATAGGAATTAACCCGCCGAGCTCGCATCTGAACTAGGAGAATTGTTCAGTTCTCCCTCCGGTATGGTACGAGCCATCTTCATGGGGGCTCCCACCCCTAGTAATTGTAATCCTTTACGAATAACCTTCTGAACTTCTTGCACCAGTAAGAGGCGGGCACGAGTCAAGGCCATATCGCTCGATATCACCCGATATCGATTATAATAGCGGTGGAATTGACCCGCCAATTCAAGCAGGTAAAACACCAATTGATGAGGCTCCAGATCTTCCACGGTTTCCCTAACCACATCGCTAAACTGGACAACCTTTTTGATCATCTCCAGCTCTTCGGCTAAAGACAACTTTTCCAGCTCCACTGCCGAAACCTTTAAGCCTTTGACTTGGACCCCATTCTTCCCTGCCTGTTCGAAAATGCTTGCGATACGTGCATGGGCATATTGAACGTAGAAGACTGGGTTCTCGGCAGAATTTTTTTTTGCCAGATCCAGATCAAAATCGAGATGGCTACCGGATCTCCGCATGAGAAAGAAAAAGCGTGCCGCATCACTACCCACCTCTTCCAACACCTCTCGCAGTGACACGAATTCTCCCGACCGCTTTCCCATTTTTATGGAGGTCCCACCTCGGGTAAGTTGCACCAATTGGACCAGAATCACTTGGAGGCGTCGAGAATCATATCCCATGGCTTGGATGGCAGCCTTCAATCTTCCCACGTAACCATGGTGATCCGCCCCCCAGATATTCACCATCTTCGTAAAACCGCGCTCGAACTTATTTCGATGATAGGCTATGTCACAGGCAAAATAGGTGAGGTCTCCGTCACTCTTGATAACCGTTCGATCCTTGTCATCCCCAAAGGCTTGCGCCTTGAACCAATGCGCCCCATCCTGTTGATACAAAAGCTCGCGTGATGCTAAAAGCTCCATGGTCTGTTTCACCTCACCACGATCCCTAAGCCCCTTCTCACTAAAGAACGAATCGAAGGTGATACCAAACCCTCCCAAGTCATCACGGATGACGGAAAGCATCTCGTCCGCTCCAAAGCGACTGAGAGATTTGATGGCCGCGTCCTTCTTTTCGGAAAGACATCGATCTCCCCAACGCTCCTTGACCGTGGCCGCGAGGTCCCTGACATAATCTCCCAGATAACCATCCTCGGGAAACTTTTCTTTCTTACCGTAAAGCTCCCGATACCGATGGTAAATGGAGAGGCCCAGGTTCTCGATCTGTTTCCCGCTGTCGTTTACATAATATTCCCGCTCCACTTGATAACCCACTTCCTCGAGAAGACGGGCCAGCACATCTCCGATCACTGCAACTCGCCCATGACCCACATGGAGTGGACCCGTGGGATTGACACTAGCGAATTCTACTTGAATCTTATTTCCCTGACCTAAATTCTCAACCCTACCATTTCTCTCTTCCACCTCCTTGAGACATCGGTAGCAGAACTTTGGCGAAAAGGAAAAATTCAAAAATCCAGGCCCTGCAACACTCGCATTTTGCAGAATCCCTTCTGGGTCTTCAAGGTTCCTCAGGAGGGTCTCCGCTATGGCGCGGGGTGATTTTTTCTGTTGCTTAGCCCAGAGCAATGCCACATTGGTGCTTAAATCCCCAAATTCTTTCTGCTTCGGAGACTCAAGAATCAAAGGGGGGAGCTCTGTAACAGCCAGCTCTCCCCCCTTTGCCGCTTTATCGATGGTTCGCGTCAGGAGATCTCTAAGGTGATCTTTCATTTCTGCCTTTTACCATTACTGCTCCAACTGGGCATCCCCCTAGATGAACACACTGCTCGTCAATCCGACGTCCATTCGAATAATGCAGCGGACCTAAATGCCCGTATTTATAACGTTTTTCTACTCTTAAATCAAGCTGATTGCTCCTTCCACAACGACAGGAATTTGGGCGGGATCCCCTTGGTAAGAAACAGAGGACCAGAGTGATAGAAATGGACACCGTCAGTATGGGCTTCCTGGGATTGGATCACCAATACCGCCGGAAAAGGATCGCGCCTTTTCCCCACTGCAATGGCCTCTTCGAGGGAAAGACTCAGATGGACAAACTGGCGGTCCCGTGGCTTGAGACCTTCCTTCAGAATGGATCTTGCCAGATCCCGCGCCGCCCCATGATAGAGGTACTCAGGGGGGGGCTCCATTTTGTGCTCGAGATCTATTGGAAAGGAATGACCATAGGTGGCACGGACCATTCCTTCCCACAGCTCGAATCGAGTTTTGTCCGAGCCCTCGATCACCTCAAGGATCGCCGCGTCGTCCACCTCTGGAAAACGGTCCTGGACCCTGTTCACCAGATCCTTCAAACGGACAAATCCGCGGTCATCAAAACCCAGTGGATAATCCTCAGGTCGGTGACGAAGCAGAAAACTCAGGAAACGAGACAGTCGCTCTGTTGGTACCATGGTGGAGAATCACATTCCTCTCTCACTTCACGATCCTGACCCCCGCAGGCCAAAGGACCAAAATGATGGCCTCGCCCACAGCTCGGGGTGTATGAACTGACCCCGGGTCAAGATAGACAATATCCCCCTCGCTGTAAACCCCCGTCTCATCAGCTATACCGCCCTTTAGCACAAGGTAGAATTCCCCTCCAATATGTTCGTGGGGTAAAAAGGCGTCTGGCGTGGCGCCATCCGTAACCCGGTACAACACCAGCTCCCTTCGATCTTCACGGGCCAGCCTGGCCATGGACACACCGGTACCGAAATCCTTCCATTGGAGGGACTCCAAGGACTCCTCGCGAAGTTCTAATTGGAGAAGGCCCTTAAGAGAATATCGCAACACGGTCATAGAATCCCACCGCAGACCTTCCTATCACAGCTTGTCACGGAAAAAATGAGTTTTTACGGTGGCCTATACCTGGCCAGTGGTTAGAAAAACGCGGTTCTGAGCCAGTGGGGAGAAATTTCTATGCCGTTGCGCTCGATTTGGTTTGTTTCTTGGGCGCGGTCTTCTTTGCGGCAGGTCGCCTCCTCCGCTTCCCCCCTTCCGAGGGGGCCTCACCCTTCGCACTTTCACTTTCTGGTAGGATCTCCACCAGTGAAAGAGGGGCATTATCCCCACGGCGCAACCCAATCTTCACCGCGTGAGTATAGCCTCCCGGGCGGTCTTTAAAACGGGGGCCGATGGAATCGAAGAGCTTCGTCACTACGGCCTTGTCCTGAATCACGGCCAGGGCTTGGCGACGTGCATGGAGGCTTCCGTCCTTGCTCAAACCAATCATCCAATCCGCCCAGCGCCTCAGTTCTTTCGCCTTTGCATCCGTCGTCTCAATACGATCGTGACGCAATAGAGAAGTCACCAGGTTCCGCATCAGGGCAACGCGGTGGCTCGAGCTACGGTTGAGTTTCCTTCCCTTTTTGAGGTGACGCATGATCTACGCGGTCTCTTTATGTTTTGCCTGCCTTCGGCTGTCGAGCTCCTCGCGCGAGGGAAAATTTTCCAACTTCATCCCGATCTCGAGTCCCATTTCACGGAGAATCTCTTTGATCTCGTTCAGAGATTTCCTGCCAAAGTTTTTGGTCTTCAGCATCTCTTGTTCTGTCTTTTGGACAAGTTCACCGATGTATTTGATATCTGCGCTTTGCAAGCAGTTTTGGGATCGAACTGAAAATTCCAACTCGTCGACACTCCGGAAGAGATGCTCATTGAGAGAAGCAGCCGTCGAATCCGTGCGGGTCTCAGGATGCTGCAGCTCCTCCTCAAAATTAATAAAAATGTTGAGCTGATCCTGCAGGATCTTGGCTCCATAGGCCAGCCCATCTTCCGGCTTTACACTACCATCTGACCAGATCTCTAACACCAACCGGTCGAAGTCAGTTCGCTGGCCAACTCTGGCATTGGTGATATTAAAATTCACCTTCTGAATGGGCGAGAAGACCGCATCCAGGAAAATGGTGTCCACGGGGGCATCTTCCTCCTTGTTTCGTTCTCCCGGCACGTAGCCCCGTCCCATCTTGGCCGTCAACTCCATATCCAGTTCCGCTCCGCGCGACAGGGTGGCGATGTGCTGCCCCGGGTTGATCACCTCCACATGGGGGCCGGCCTGGATATCCTTGGCCGTAACGGTCTTGGCCCCTTTGGCCTGAAGCTTTAGCGTTTCTCTTTCCACCTCGTTCAGTTTGAGACGGACCTGTTTGAGGTTAAGAATAATATCGGTCACATCTTCCGTGACCCCCGGGATGGTCGAAAACTCGTGCAGGACCCCTTTGATTCGAACAGAGATAATAGCTGCTCCCATGAGAGAGGAGAGCATGATCCTTCTCAGGGCGTTCCCAACGGTCTGCCCATAGCCCCTTTCAAAAGGTTCTCCGTAAAACTTACCGTAGGTCGAGGTGAGGGTTTTTTCGTCCGCCTCGAGCCTAGTGGGTTTGGTCAATTCAGTCCAATTCTTAATCATAAGGTCTCCATCTTTTTCCTGGATCACTTAGAATAGAGTTCGACAATCAGTTTCTCATTAATGGGCGTCGTGATATCGCTTCGCGTGGGTAGCACCTTAATCGTACCCGCGAAGGTGTCTCGGTTCAGGTCCGCCCACTCTGGCACCCCACGCCTTTGAGCACCATCCACGGCGGATAGAATCCGCCCAATCTTGCGACTCTCTTCTTTCACTGAAACCACATCGCCAGCACGGACAAAATAGGAAGGAATGGTCACTGGCTTCCCGTTCACCTGGATATGTCCGTGCCCCACCAGCATGCGCGCGTCTGCACGGGAACTAGCGAAGCTGAGACGGTAGGTGACATTATCCAGCCGTCGCTCCAGAAATTCCAACAGGGCCTCGCCCGTAATCCCCTTTGCCTTTTCTGCCAAAGTAAAGGTGCTACGGAACTGTTTCTCCAAAAGCCCATACATGCGCTTGACCTTCTGCTTCTCACGCAACTGGATCTTGTACTCGGAATACTTTTGCCTCGATTGCCCGTGTTGTCCCGGTGGGTAGTTCCTGCGCTCAATGGCACACTTATCGGTATAACACCGCTCTCCCTTCAGAAAGAGCTTGAGATTTTCCCGTCGACAAAGCCGACAAACTGAACGAATGTATCTAGCCAATGCTTACTCCTGTATGTTGCATGCTGCCTCCTTTATTCTGATGTCCGATGTCTGACATCAGATGTCCGATGTCTGACATCTGATTTCTGATTTCTGACTTCTGACCTCTAATTTCTATCTTCAATCTTCGATTTTCCCAATCCCATTTCCTCACACCCTTCTCCGCTTTGGCGGCCGACAACCGTTATGGGGAATCGGCGTCACATCCTTGATCAAACTTATGTTCAATCCTGCCAATTGAAGAGACCTGAGAGCGGAGTCCCGCCCCACACCTGGTCCGCGAACAAAGACCTGCACCGTGTGCATGCCATGATCCTTAGCCTTTTTGGCAACGCTATCGGCGGCCCTTTGAGCTGCAAAGGGGGTTCCCTTACGAGATCCCTTAAATCCCATGGCACCGGCACTGGACCAGGCGATTACGGCTCCATAGATATCAGTGATGGTGATTATGGTGTTGTTAAACGTGGAGTGGATGTGGGCAACACCCTCAGAGATGTTTTTTCTCCCCTTCCTTTTTTTGGCAGCGCCCTTTTCTGCTGGCTTCTCGCCAGCCTTTTCACCGTCACCTGCACTGGCCTTTTTCTCTTCCTGTGTTTCGTCTTTCGCCATGGTTTCTCCTTAAGGGCTTTCAGCCGACAGCACTGGCTCTCTTATGGATGAAAACGGGCTCCTAGCGTTTCGCGGGCGCCTGCTTTTTCCCCGCGACCGTTCTACGCGGCCCCCTTCTGGTCCGCCCATTGGTATGGGTGCGCTGCCCCCGAACAGGCAATCCCCTTCGGTGGCGCACGCCACGGTAGGATCCAATCTCCATGTTGCGTTTGATATCCGCCGCCGTCTCACGTCTGAGATCCCCTTCTACCTTTATCCCTTGGTCAATAACCTTCCGGATTTTGACCACCGCATCATCGGTGAGTTCATCGCTGTTGGTATCCAAATGGATCCCGGCTTGCTGGAGGATCAACTGCGAGTTGCTCCGTCCAATCCCGTAAATATAAGTCAGTGCGATCTCCATCCGTTTATTCTTGGGTAAATCGACTCCTACGATACGAGCCATAATAACCTCCAGTTTGCGCCCTGCGCTTTGTCCTCTTCGCTTTACACTTTACACTGTCTTAGCTGCCTGCTGCGTTCTGCCTGCTTTCTTCTTACGCTTAGCGCTTTGCATTCTTCCCTCGATCCTCAATCCTCTATCTTCGATTCTCGATCTCCTTCGCTCAGTCCTCAGTACTCGTTACTCAGCACTAATCAGCCTTGTCTCTGCTTGTGTCTGGGATTGACACAAAGGACCCGAACCACTCCCCTTCGAAGAATGATCTTACATTTGCTGCAAATCTTTTTCACCGATGCCCTGACTTTCATTTCATTCAATCACTGCTATCCGGTTACCTTTCCCGATAGACAATTCTCCCTCTTGCTAGATCATAAGGGGATAGCTCAATCTTGACCTTATCCCCAGGCAGGATCTTAATATAGTGCATGCGCATTTTCCCCGAAATATGAGCCAAAACCTTGTGGCCGTTTTCCAGCTTTACCCTAAACATAGCATTGGGAAGAGTCTCCAACACCGTCCCTGTAACCTCGATGGCATCCTGTTTCGCCATAATCGGTTAGTGAATAGTGAATAGCAAATAGTGGGAAGTCCCCCCACCCCATCTATTTACTATTTGCCGTTTGCTAATTACCATTTTTAGAGCCGACTCAAAATATCCGGACCATTTTTTGTGATGGCCACTGAATGTTCAAAGTGAGCGGTTAGGCTTCGATCCTTCGTGACCGCTGTCCATCCATCCTCTTTGAGCTCCACCTCAGGATTCCCAGCATTGACCATCGGTTCGATGGCCAGGACCATGCCTTCCATCAGCCTAGGTCCGCGGCCAGACTCACCATAATTGGGAACGGGAGGTTCCTCGTGGAGTTTCTTGCCAATTCCATGACCGACA
>JACZQL010000488.1 GCA_022545745.1 Deltaproteobacteria bacterium
CTTCAATCCTGAAGACTTGATCCCTCGATTAACGCCCCGGACCTCCTAATCAGGCCCTGTTTCTGGGCATAATCCTGCAATGCAGTCTCGAGCATCCGACGACCCCGGGATACCCTGGATCGCAAGGTGCCTATGGGGCAGTCCATCACCTTTGCGGCCTCCTGATAGCTCAATTCATTTATATCCACAAGGTTCACTGCCCTGCGGTAGTCGGCGGGCAACTCATTCAAAGCGTCCTCCACCTCCTCATGCATGAGGTTCGATAGGAGGAGGTTCTCGGGGTCCCATCTCTCCATCATCTCCTCCTGCTCCACAGTGGACTCGAACAACTCATCCAAACATTTACAGTCCACCATTTCCGGTTGATTCTTCCTGTGACGATACCGATTAACAAACAGGTGCCGTAGAATGGATAGCAGCCAAGCCTTGCAGTTGGTACCTGGCTCAAATTTATCGAAGAAACGAAAGGCACGGAGATATGTTTCTTGGACCAGATCCTCTGCCCTTGCCCTTTTCTTCGTCAGGTAAGAGGCAACCTTATACAGATAAGAGCGCTGGGGAAGCGCAACCCGTTCAAATTCCGCCTTTAAGGCCCGTTTCCGTTCGGTGGAGTGGGACAGCAACCTTTTCTCGGAGATCTCACCGGTGGCCTCGTTCATTGAATCCCTCCCCAATTTGAAGATCTTGATGTGTTTTCCGCATCCACTGACGAGCCAATCCTGAGAGCACGAGTCGCAACCATCACACTTTTACCGAAAATGCCTGCCCTAGTAAATTGCAAGTCCTGTGCCAGCGACAAAAACGACCCATGAAGCTACAACTAACTAAGAACAAAGAAGAATATTCCGTGGATGGTTTCTAGATTGCGTAGAAGATGGGGGCATTGTCTACAGTTTTTTGGCAACGTCACAACATTTTGAGATTTCACACCGATTTTTCAGCGCCAATTTCTGCTGAGAACTAACTTGCCGACTAAACATGTGGAGCCAGCTCGGCATGGAAATTCATTTCCAAAACAGGTACAAAGCCGAGCTGCAATCCTTGAGAATTTCTGTTAGGATTTTGCTGCCCGAAGATTTGATCCGAAAACTAAGTTCGTAATGCCCTCAGTGGTCAGAAACACCATACGCTGGCTGATAGCTGAAGGCTAATAACTGGGTAAGTTATGCCCTACATTATTGGAACGGCCGGCCATATCGACCACGGCAAAACGAGTCTCATCAAGGCCCTGACAGGCCAGGACACCGATCGGCTCAAGGAGGAGAAGGAGCGAGGGATCTCCATTGATCTCGGCTTTGCCCATATGGACCTACCGGACGGGGGCCAAGCTGGGATTGTGGATGTCCCAGGCCATGAGCGCTTCATCCGTAATATGCTCGCTGGCGCCCATGGTATGGACCTTGTCCTATTTACCGTGGCAGCCGATGATGGGGTCATGCCCCAAACCGAGGAACACCTCGACATTGTGCACCTACTAGGCGTCAAACTGGTCATCTTCCTCATCACAAAGACGGATCTCGTTCCCCCATCAAGGATTCAAGAGGTGGAGGAGGAAATCCAGATCATGACCGTTGGGACCACATTGGAAGACTCACCCATCCTCACTTTTTCGGCTGTGACTGGGCAGGGTTTGACGGAGCTGCGCACCCAGATTACCCAGATGCTTCAAAACGCAGACCAAAGACTTCCCAATAGCTATTTTCGTCTTCCCGTAGACCGAGTATTTGCCCTTGCAGGCCATGGAGTTATCGTCACGGGCACCGCATTGAGCGGCGCCATCAATGTTGGGGATAAAGTTCACTGCCTGCCGGGAGATCAGCCCTTTCGTATCCGTAGTTTACAAGTCCACAATCGTCCCGTCGATTCGGCCGGATGGGGGCAGCGGGTCGCTCTCAACCTCACCGGCCCCGAACGGTCCTCCATCGCGCGCGGGCACGTCATCTGTCACGAGAAACTCACCCGCACTTCAGATCGCTTCGATGCCCATTTAGAGGTGCGGCCAGCGGCCACAAAGGGGATTAAAAATCATCAGCGGGTCAGGGTCCATATGGGCACTGCGGAGCGGCTCGGCAAGCTGATTCTCCTGGGTCCTATGGAAAAGGTCGAACCCAAGGAATCGGCCTACTGTCAGGTGGCGCTATCCTCCCCCCTGTTGGTGATGCGTGGGGACCGATTCATCATTCGGGACGAAACCGCGCAACGCACCTTGGGAGGTGGGAGGGTGATTCACCCCTGGCCAAAGAGGCATAAGAGAGGTGAGACCAATCTTCAAGAAAGGCTCGAGTCTCTTTCCAATGAGCACAGCCCCGCTTTAATAGAGAGCTTCCTAGA
>JACZQL010000489.1 GCA_022545745.1 Deltaproteobacteria bacterium
TTTCTCAACACCTTGCGCAAAATAGTTCTCAGCCATGAAAAGATTCGCAAACTAAACACCATCACACAGCTCTACGACGTGGGCCTTTTTGATCACCGTCTGCCCAGTTACTATGGTTGGATCGGTTTATCTCTGTCTCTTCTTTAAGGCTTTTTGAGCAATTTAGACGCCAAGACTCCTGGAAGGAAATTGTCCTGATAAATCAAGAGGTTTTATCTGGATGGGAGTTTTCTGAAGGACCTAAATCGGAGCAAAAATACCAATTAAGGGCAAACTAACAACAATTTGGCCGTCGACGGAAGAAGTTTTGAAAATGGTTGAAAAACACAGCGGAGACGACTTCATGCCGGATTCCATCGAGGTAAAGGAGGGTTATCTTTAAGGGAGGCGTGGCTGAATTTTAGAGTGAGGGAAACCGGCAACAAGATTGTAGTAGAATAAGTAATCACCGGACTGCTCATCATCCCCTCCGAGGACCGCTGCTCCGCTCCTGGTTTAGGCCCCACATCTGGCAATGATGCTTTGCCAATGGGAGAAGTCTCTGTAACTAGGTAAGGCTAATGCCCTTATTAGAAGTTGGGATGCTGTCAAGCGAAAGGGCGGTCCTAGATTTTAGTTACTTTTTGGGAGCCTGTAGGCGGGAGTATTCACTAGGAATGGCAGCTACTTAGCGTGCCTCAGAGACTCGATTATTTGTCCAGACGCAATTAAACGAGGCATTAATTGCATTTGGGCCAGTTAAATGCTCTCCAGGAACAAAAACGGCGGCTCGATGTAGTCACAAAACCAGATACACTTCGACGGGTCGGCCTATATGGATTGTTGTACAGATTTACGTCATTTCATGTCCCGGGAGGGCCGAGTCCCTCAACGGTGTATCCTCCGGGATAGCTACGGTGCTTGCCCAGCGTGCGCAGACATGGTCGGGTGCGTTTAGGCCACCAGCGAAGCGTCCAGACACGCAACTTGAGGACGCCGCTGACGAGAACGCGCGTCAGAGTGGACGGGCGCTTAAAACCGAACCCCTCGATCGTAGGATCATCCATGATGGCGCAGATCCCAGCCTGGATCAGGGGGCGTATTGGCCTGGGAAACCAACTGCTGAACATCTTGAGCAGCGCTGTCCCCACACGATGGTTAGTATCCGCGTAACGAAAATGTGCTTGCTCGTATTTGATGTTGAACCGTTCGAACCTGTCGTACTCTCCCGGAATGTCGCGGATGCCCATACGGTTGCCAATTTGCCGCCAGAAGTAGAACAGCCCAACCGCTCCTGTTCGCACATCATTCGCCAGCCGAACCGTTCCTTCCAGCGGATGGGTTCATAGATGAACGAGGATAGGACATAAAGCAAATCCTCGTTGGTGATCTTGAAGTGGCCATGTTGCTGATTCATGCGGCGTAGCGCCGCCCCGCCACGATTGCTGTCGTAGCCCCATTCCATCAACTCACTAAGTCGGGACTTTAGTCGGAATCTATTGACGGTATACCAACGATGCGGTATGACCGGGTAAACATTAATGGTTGTTGAAAGAGAATATCTATGTCCAGCATAGAGGAAAGAAAATTTATCGCCCTAAATATTTCGGGGGAACAAATTAACACCTGCTACCATGAGGCAGGCACGGAAAACAAAGAGAGTGTGATATTCGCCCAGACAGGTGGCGCAGGCGCCTCCGCCTATATGTGCTGGTACCTCAATATGTCGGCATTTGTAGATGCTGGATACCACGTCTATGCACCCGATTTTTTGGGCTATGGTCTCACGAGGAGGGTCTCAGAAGAAGGTGGTCGAATCGGTACCTCGGAATTCATTTTAGCTTTCATGGATGCCTTTGGTCTAGGCGGAGCCCATTTTATCGGGAATTCAATGGGCTCGAATGCACTTACCCAATTCGTCATTGACCATCCTGACCGGGTAAAGAGCCTCATACTAACCGGAAGTGAGCCTATCGTTGAGACGGAAGGGTTGCAAGCGCTCACAAAAGATATGAACAAAACGGTTAGGACCGACTTTGTGAAGGAGATGTTGAGTAAGCCTAAAGTCATCTTTGATGATATGAAAAGGGCCACCGCTGACTTCTTCTATGATCGGGATCATCCAAGGATAGATGAGGTGGCAAAAAAACGGCTCGAAGCTATCAACCGACCAGGTTTACGAGAGAAGGCCCTAGATCACGCATCGAAGACTAGGGAGAGCGGGAGGGGCTATTTTCAAGCCTCAGATCTTGGAAAAATCCAGGCCCCTACTTACTTGATTCATGGAAGAGATGAGCGTTATTTCTTTCCTAAGGACGCTGCATCCGTTTTGCT
>JACZQL010000043.1 GCA_022545745.1 Deltaproteobacteria bacterium
CTCTTTGAGTTTCCAAAAATCGCTCCAGCTCAGCTGCGTCGGACACTCTGATCCAAATGTTTCTCGTGGCAGTAGAAAGGCGGACGCAAAGGCGTTGGCCTCCTTCTCGTGAATAGGGCTACCCGGTGCAGCATCGGCATGGAGAACGAGGTGTCCAAGTTCATGCGCGATGTCAAAGCGGGATCGGGATGCAGATCGCTTTGAAGGGTTCAGGAAAATGCACGGTCGGGCTCCATGCCAGAACGAGAATGCATCGACAGCCGAAGTCTCGGCGCTCATGACGCTAACGACAATCCCATTCGATTCCATTAACGCAGTCGCGTGGGGGATGGGTCCGAGCCCGAGCCCCCACGCGGCCCTGACGGCATCCGCGATCGCTTCGATGGTGGTCTCGTAGCTTGCCCGTGCGGAGATCCAGGGTGCCATTTTCTACATTGATTAGATAACCGCCCAGGTCAAGTTCACCGATTTTGACATGGATTTTGCTGAACCGCTCCGCCATCTGGACTGTGGCGCGGATGCGATGAAAACTCCGTCCATTGGTTGCCCATTTCGCGAGTGCCTTTGCATCGTCGTCGCTTGCATTGGCGGCTTCCCTGAGGGCACTGGTCCCCGCAATCTTTATCTCTTGGACGTCCAAATCCTGACACCTCTCATAATAGCCTCGCAACACATCCAGAGTTCGCTGCTGTCCTCCCTGTCCGAGCACTCCATTTTGTTGAACTCCCTCGCCCAGTCTCGTAATCTCTGCACGATCCTCGAGGATTCGAAAGTCTCCTCTATGATCGATCTCGACAATCAGAAGAAGAACAGTGTTGGTGCCGACATCGATGGTGGCAAGACGCCACGTTTCCATGCCTATGCCTCTTCGGCTAACGGGAGTGGAAGGGTCTCATTGACCCTCGTCTGCCAGAGTTCCAACTCCTTCAAGGCCCTCTCGGCCATGAGTTCTTTTTTCGCTTTTCCTCGGGCCGAGGTGGGAAAGGGAAGGGGAGGGAACAGGCCGAAGTTTGCGTTCATGGGCTGAAATTCTTGGCGCGAGGTGTCGGTGATGTACCTTAGCAGCGATCCCAGGGCCGTAGTGGGAGGTGGATAAACCGGTTCCAATCCCGCAGTGATGCGAGCCCCGTTAATTCCAGCTAGCAGGCCCGAGGCGGCGGATTCAATGTACCCCTCGACTCCGGTCATCTGCCCGGCAAAGAAAAGATCGGGGCGTGACCGCCATTGGAGGGTTGGTCGGAGATGGCGAGGGGAATCAATGAAGGTATTACGGTGAAGACTTCCCAGGCGAACGAATTCTGCTTTTTTTAGACCCGGGATCAGAGAAAAAACTCGCCTCTGCTCAGGGTAAGTCATCTTCGTCTGGCATCCGACCATGTTGTAGAGAGTCCCCTCACGGTTTTCCTGTCTCAGTTGAATGACTGCATAGGGTCTTTTCCCTGTGCGCGGATCCATCAAGCCAGTGGGTCTCATGGGACCAAAGGCCAAACTTTCCCTACCCCTCCTGGCCATTTCTTCAATGGGCTGACAGCCCTCAAAGACGATGAATCGTTCGAAGCTGCGGGTGGGGATTTTTTCGGCAGCCAGTATTGCGTCCACCAAGCAGCCATATTCTTCACGCGTGAGGGGGAGGTTCAAGTAATCTCCGGAGCCCTGATCATAACGCGAGGCCCGGAAGGCCACTTCCATGTCGATGGACTCAGCGGTGACAATGGGAGAAATGGCATCATAAAAGTAGAGATGGCGAGAGCCGAGGAGAGAAGCCAGTTGATCCGATAGGGTTGGAGAGGTCAGGGGGCCAGTGGCCAGAATCACCGGACCTGAGGGTATTTCCTTCACTTCGTCCCGAAGGATCCGTACCCTGGGTAAGGATTGAAGCTCCTCTGTGATAGCCTGGGAAAAACGCTCTCGATCGACAGCCAGTGCGGAACCTGCGGGGACCCGATTCGCCTCGCCAACGCGGATGATCAGCGAGCCCAATCGTCTCATCTCTTCTTTTAAGATTCCTGCGCCCGTGGTTAGAGTCTGGGAACGAAAGGAATTGCTACAGACAAGCTCGGCAAGAAACTGAGTGGCATGGGCCTCTGTGGTCCTGACAGGCCTCATTTCGTAGAGCTCCACAGCTACCCCGCGTCGGGCTAGCTGCCACGCCGCCTCTGATCCGGCCAGACCTCCGCCGATGATCCGAACCGTTCGGTCCATGCCTCACTCTGCCATCTGGATCGTATAGTCGCAATCTTCTTTATGACACCGGCGGACCTTACCTGCTCTCTTGGTGACCTTCTCGAGAAGGATGGGCGCACTGCATTTAGGGCAGGGCTCTCCCACGGGCCGGTCCCAGCTGGCAAAGCGACAATTGGGATATCGGTCGCAGGCGTAGAAGAGCTTGCCGCGCCGGGATTTTTTCTCCTGCAGATTTCCTTCCCCACAGGATGGACAACGAATCCCAAGCTCCACTGGTTTTGTCAAAGGCCGCATGTTTTTGCATTCCGGATAACCGCTGCATCCCAAGAATCGACCGTATTTACCCCAGCGAATTTCCAGGGGACGTCCACACTTCTCACAGATCTCTCCGGTTTCTCCGTCCTCTACCTTGATCTTACCCTCCTCGTCCCGGGTAAAATTCTTGGTGTTTTTGCACTCCGGATACTTAGGACAGGCAAGGAACTCACCGTTTCGACCCCATTTGACCACCATCATCGCCGCACATTTCTCACAGGCGATTTCCGTTGGGATTTCTTCTCGCTTCACATCTCTCATTTCGGCCTCGGCCTTCTTGAGGTCGCGGGAGAAAGATGCGTAGAAGCGCTTCATGACCTTGATCCAATCTTCACTGCCTGCCTCGATTTTGTCTAAGATGGTTTCCATTCCTGCGGTGAACTCGACGTTGAGAATATCGGGAAAACAATCCACCAGAAGCTCGGTGATGAGCATTCCGAGCTCCGTGGGTACGAGCGTTCTCCTCTCATCCTGGACAATGTATTCTCTGGTCATAATATTGGAAACGATGACCGCATAGGTGGAGGGCCGTCCAATCCCTTTCTCGTCTAACTCCTTGATCAGGGAGGCCTGAGAGAAGCGGGGCGGGGGTTGAGTGAAGTGTTGGCGTGGCTCGAGGGAATGTAACGTCAGGTTTTCTCCCGTCTGAAAGTCTGGGAGCGTGGACTCCTTTTCCTCATCCTCATCGTCTTTCCCTTCGATGTAGAGCTTCATGAAACCGTCAAATTTCAGCTGTTGGCCGGTGGCGCGGAAAACCCCTTCACCCACTTGGATGTCAAACGCCGTCTGGTCATAGATGGCTGGCCGCATCTGGCCCGCGACGAACCGATCCCATATCAAGCAGTAGAGTGAAAAGATGTCTCGGCGCAGATACCTCCGCACACGATCGGGGGGATAATCCATGGAAGTGGGTCGGATGGCCTCGTGGGCGTCTTGGCTTCCTTTTTTGGAACGGTAGGTGACCGGTTTCTCCGGCAAGTAACTGTCGCCGTATTGGCCCTGGATGAAGCCACGTACATTCTGGATCGCATCTGTAGAGACACGGGTCGAGTCGGTCCGCATGTAGGTTATCAGCCCAACGGATCCTTCCGTACCCAATTCAATTCCCTCGTATAACCTCTGGGCCGCCTGCATCGTACGCTGGGGTTGGAAACCCAACTTCCGGGCCGCCTCCTGCTGGAGCTTACTGGTAACAAAAGGTGGGGCCGGAAAACGGCGCCGTTCTTTCTTTTCCACCTGCCCGATGACCCAGGATGCACCCTCTAAAGATCGGGTGATTCCCTGAACCTGTTTTTCGTCCTCGACCCGTACCTTTTTGTTGTCGATCTTGTCTCCCTGCCACTGGACCAACTTCGCTTCAAACTCCGGCCCAACATGACCTCGCAAAAGGGCCGTCAGGGACCAGTATTCGAGGGGCTTAAAGGCACGAATTTCTTTTTCACGATCACAGACCAACCGTACGGCCACCGATTGCACCCGTCCCGCGCTGAGTCCCCTGCGCACCTTTTTCCACAGGATCGGGCTAATCTGATAACCCACCAGTCGATCCAGAATTCGCCGGGCGATCTGGGCCTCAAACTTCTTTCGGTCTAGCTTTTGCGGATGGTTGATGGCCTCTTGAACTGCCTTGCGGGTAATTTCGTTAATCAAGAGCCGATGCATTTGGCTGCCATTTTTTCCGATCTGGTCCGCGATATGCCAGGCGATGGCCTCGCCCTCACGGTCAGGATCTGAGGCAAGATAGATATTTTCTTTACCCTTGGAGGTTCGCTTGAGATCGTCGATGATTTTTTTCTTTCCCGGAATGACGCGAAAGTCCGGGGTAAACCCGCCCTCGATATCTACTCCCAATTTGCTCTTGGGTAGATCCACCACATGGCCCACGGAGGCCTTAACCTGGAAATCCCGTCCCAGGTATTTTTCCAAGGTTTTGGCCTTGGCCGGAGATTCAACGATCACTAAATTTTTTGCTGCCATATCGTGTTCTCACATTCGATGATATTACAACGCACCCACCCCAATCAATTGGACCTAAATCTTTTCCCGGGTAGCTGCTTTAACAGGCCCTTTATTTCCAAATCTAAAAGGATCTCCGAAACCTTGGCCGATGGGAGACCACTCGCTTGGATGACCTCATCAATCTGGCGAGGGGACTCCTGGACCAGTTCAAACACCTTCTTCGCCTCAAGGCTAGCGTTGGGAGGCAACGAGGGACGAGAAGGTTGCATGACCCCCTTACCTTGTGAAAGGAGTTGAGGGGCAATCTCTGCTAAAATATCTTCGATGCCCTCTACCAACTTTGCCCCTTGGCGTATTAACTGGTGTGTCCCGCGGCTCCGGCTCGCTCCTGCCTGACCAGGCACTGCGAAGACTTCTCTTCCCTGCTCGTTTGCCAGGCCGGCCGTGATCAAGGAGCCACTTTTTTCTGTCGCTTCCACCACGACTACCCCCAGTGATAGACCGCTGATGAGACGGTTACGCGAGGGGAAGTTAAAAGGGAAAGGGGGAGTTCCCATGGGGAGGTCGGAAAAAATAGCTCCATGTTCGCAAATCCTTTCATACAGGTCCTTATGTTCCCACGGGTAGGCGATATCCACTCCCGACCCGAGGACGGCCACTGTCGTGCCACCCGCTTCCAGCGCGGCCTCATGGGCTTGACCATCGATGCCCCGGGCCATTCCGCTAATCACTGCAAAACCTGAAGAGGATAAGCCATAACAGAGATCTCGGGTCATCTTCAACCCATACTCGCTGGCGCTTCGGGATCCGACCACAGCCACCGCCTTTTCGATTTTATCTCCAAGCTCTCCCAACATATAAAGGAGGGGAGGGGGATCGGCGATCATCCGCAGCCGAGCAGGATAGTTCCTATCATTATAAGGAATAATCTTTACCCCCGCCGCGGTGGCGCGATCCATTTCCAGCCTGGCCTGTTCCCAATCGGAGAAACTACTGAGACCGCGGATGGCCTGGCTCTCAAGGCCGGGAATCTGGGCAAGCTCCGCCTCCGATTTCCCAAAGGCCAAGCTGGGATCCCCCAATTGCTCGACAATGGTTTTGAACCCCGCGCAGCCCAGTCCCTTAACGTGCCTGAGCGCCAGCCAGGGGAGATATTCTCTTTCGTTCAAAGATGGCGTAGGAAAGCCCTCCTGCACAGATCTCATGTGCCAATGGTAGTCTACCGCAATCTTTAGTGATTTGTCAGGTAGTTTATTCTAGCTGCTTACCAGGGTCGCTGCAAAAGGGGTAGATCCACCCGCGACCTAAAGATAAATTTCCCCTGTCATCCTCGGGCCTTACCTCGAAGTGGTGAGTGTTTTTTTTCCATCTCCAATAATCGTTTCTTCAACCCTGTGCCGAGGGCATAGCCGCCAAGGGTTCCATTGCTCCGGACGACACGATGGCAGGGAATAATGATTGGAATTGGATTCCTAGCTAGGGCATTGCCTACGGCTCGTGCCGCTTTGGGTTTTCCTAAACGCTGGGCCAGCCATCGATAGCTTCTCACTTCACCGTAGGGGATTTGGGTTGCAGCCTTAAGCACCGCATGAGTAAACGCGGGCAGTCCCCGTAAGTCACAGGGTGTGGAAAAAGACCGGGAGCGTCCCCTGAGGTAAGAACGCAATTCCTTTTGCGCCTTCACTCTCCAACGGTGAGCCGATGGATGACTGTTCTTTGCATGCTGGCGCGGTACCATGGTTCGACTGCCACGCCCAAGCCGCACTTCCTCCACCCCGTCTTGCGTCGTCGCAATGAACAACGCAAGCGCATCACTTCGAATTGGTTGTTTCAATGACCTCTCCTTTCCCTTCGGGCTCGTAAGAGGAGCCGGATGGGTGAGTTTCCCAGTTTCAAATTCGAGCGGAGTTGATGAATGAGGTAACGTTCATAGCTCGTTGGGACTCCTTTGACGTAGTTGACAAAAAGAGTGAAGGTTGGGGGACAGATGTCGGTCTGCGTCCCGTAGTAGAATTTCACCTCGCGTCCTCGATATTGAGGCGGGGTATGTCTCCTCACCATTTCCTGTAGAGTCTGGTTCAAGGTTGAAGTACGGATCCATCGCTGCTGTGCCACGGAAACCTGCTGCACTAGTTCCATTAACTTTGATAGGCCGTATCCAGTCAACCCCGAGATGAACACAACGGGCGCAAAATCTAAAAATTCCGGTTTCCAGTTATCCGGATTGCGGAGATTCCGATGCTCCTTCGGATCCTTAGGAATCAGATCCCATTTGTTCACGGCCAGGACCATTCCCTTCCCGCGCTGGAGAGTATAGGCAATGATCTGAGCGTCCTGAGAGGTGACTCCTTCCGGACCGTCCAAAAGGTGAATGACCACATCTCCCCGATCCACTGACCGAAGGGAACGCACCACGCTGTAACGCTCGATCCGGTCCGCAATCCTAGCCCGGCGCCGGATCCCGGCAGTATCCACTAGGGTGTACTGTTCCTTTTTCCAGGTCAAGGGGCACTCCAAGGCGTCCCGCGTGGTTCCAGGGTGCGGATCCACGACCGAGCGCTCGTATCCGAGAAGGCGGTTCACTAAAGTGGATTTCCCCACATTGGGTCTACCCACAATGGCTAGGAAGGTGGACGGCGCCTCTTCCTTTATCTCATCTTTGTTTAGGCTGGAAAGTGACGCCATCATTCGATCCATCAAATCGGATATCCCAAATCCATGCTCTGCTGAGAGGGGAAAGATCTCACTCAATCCCAAGGCGTAGAATTCGTAGAGAAGATTTTCTTTCGGTTTGGTATCAATTTTGTTGACGGCGAAGAAGACCGGCTTTTTCACCCGCCTCAGCAGGCTCACCGCCTCCCGATCCAATGGGTTCAATCCCAATTTCCCATCGAATAAAAAGACTATGACGTCTGCTTCTTCTATGGCTAGACGGCTTTGCTCCTGAATCTGTTTTTTCAATTCCGTGGTGGGGTCAGTTTCGAAGCCGCCCGTATCGATGAGGAAAAATTTTCTTCCCCGCCACTTGGCCTCGCCATAGTTTCGGTCCCGCGTGACCCCAGGGAGGTTATCCACGATGGCCTTCTTTCCCCCCGTGAGTCGGTTGAACAGGGTAGACTTTCCCACGTTGGGCCGCCCCACGATGGCAACAAAGCCCAGGCCCCGTGGGGAAGACCCTTCCAGGTGTTGAGCAGCGAGAGTTTCCAAATTCGTTCTCCAGAAAATCCTGGTTCTATTATGTCATGGACCCCGAAGGGATCAAGATCAGGGGATTTTAGCCCATGGGAGAACGTTCTGCCATATCCCCCACCGGCCCTTGCCGAAGAGGCACGCATTTACTCCCTGCCGATCACCGCAGACGAATCATTATCTAATAACTTAACTGCAGATTTTCGCCGATTATCGCAGATAAGGATTCGGGCATTTCACCGCAGAGGCGCAAAGTACGCTGAGGTAAGAATTTTTGCCCAATCGGGAGACGACGATTGGGCAAAAGACTTAGT
>JACZQL010000490.1 GCA_022545745.1 Deltaproteobacteria bacterium
CAATTGATCCTACGAGACGCAATTAATGCGTCGTTTAATTGATCCCATAAACGGAATGGTCTCCGGTCACGGTTTTGTTGTATTGAATACGACAAGTCGAGTAGCAGGAAAGGAGATCATCCAATGGAGAATTTTGCAGGAGCAGACCTACACAAGAAAGTAACACAACTGGCGGTACTGAGGGAAAGAAAGCCACCCTCACAGTTTCGTTTTTCCAACGATCCCCATACTGTGGAGGAGGTCTTAAAGAGATTGCCGTGGGGGACCAAGATAGCAGTAGAGGCCACAGGCAATGGGTGGTGGTTTGTGGAGAAGGCCAGGGAATTAGGGCACGAGGCATATCTGTCTCATCCCAAGCAGACCAAGGCGATCGCCTCAGCGAGGCTTAAGTCAGACAAGGTGGATGCGCGGATGTTAGCAAAGCTGCTCAAGGCGGATCTGCTTCCCACAGTATGGATTCCTGGAGAGAGGGAGCGCTACATTCGGGAGCTGCTAAGCCATCGGGGGAGGCTGGTAAGGGCCAGGACCGGCGTGATCAACGAGCTGCATGCTGTGTATGCGAAGAGGAACATGGAAGTATTGGGCAAGGCATGGCTTAAGGCTCATCCCGTGCCCTACAGGGTTAAGGAGCTGAGCGGCTATGGACCCCGGATTGTTAAAGAGAATGTGGACTTGTTGAGGTTTGTCAATGAGCAGATTGATGGATTGGATAAGGAGTTGAGAAAGATAGCTAAGGAGGATCCTCAGGCCAAGAGGTTGATGACTCTCATTGGAGTGGGACCAACCACTGCAGTAGCAGTGAGCTGTTGGGTGGGAGATATAAATAGATTTGCCAATGCCAAGAAGCTGACTAGTTACTTTGGGATAGCGCCTAGAGTGAGGCAGAGTGCGGATAGGGAAAGGCATGGGCACATCACCAAAGAAGGCAATCGTATGGTTCGGTGGCTTCTTATACAAGCGGCTCTGTCGTACACTCGGGTCGCGAAGGGTTCTGCTCGCAAGCATTACCTGGGAGTGCTCAACCGGCAGGGTAAGCAGATTGCCCGGGTAGCGGCAGCGAGAAAGCATTTAGGGGTGATGTATCACATGATGAAGGAACAAATTGATTATGAGGAGTTTTTAAGACGTGGTAGCAGCGCGCAGCGAGCTCGTTAGGACGCATGGTCCTTTAGTGACCGATTAATTGATTGGGCAGCTGCGCCTTTTACCCTCGTAGGGTAGAAACCGCCGGAAGAAGATCATGCGCAATAAAGGCGCGAAGAGATGCGTGGGCTGTTGCCCGAGAGTGATCGAATAGACCGGTGGACCACGTAAAAGAGGGAGTATCAGAGGTCATGTGAAACTGAGATCGTCGTTTATAAGGGAAATACGGAGGTCGATTCCAAGGAGATCAGGGTGAGCCGAAGCAAACGTTTGAATGGCAGGAAGGCAGCGTCTTTTCCATCCCGCTCAACACGTGGCATGAGATCTTCAACGGCCAAGGCGACGAGACGGTGAGGCTCTACGCTGCGACCAACGCGCCGACGACATTCAACCTTTTTGCGAGCCCCGAACTGGTCTTTGACTGCCCCATGGTCTTCCACGATCGGTACAACCCTGCCGACGAGAAGTATTTCAGCGGACGTGTCAATAAGCTCCGGGACCGTTTCGCGGAAACCAATTTCATAGCGGACGTCCACGCCGTCTCCCTGGACCGTTGGGTGGACAGAGGTCCAGGCGCAAACATGATGTTCTCCATGGCAGGCGGTCACTTCATCTGCCATGTTTCAGAATTCCCGGTGGGGAGCTACAAAAAGGGCCATACCGGCGAGTTCACGAGGTCACGTGGTGGCCTCATATCCAACGTTGCCTACCTCTTCCTATCGGGTGAGGGGTACGACCTCCAGTGGACCGCTGGCACCAGACCTGGCCCGGATGTTGAATGGGAACGTTTGGACTTCGGAACCGGGACGCTCATGTCTCCGGGGACGGGTTACCATCAACACTTCAACGTGGGTGCGGAGCCGGCCCGCTACCTCGTGCTCCGCTACGGCAACCCACGGTACAGTGGATCCGCTGGCGCCAGGTACAGGGAGACCGGTGGCGTGCAGATCGAGTTCGAGGACGAGGACCCCCGCATCCGCGAGTTGTTCTTCCGAGAGTTGGAGAAGCGGGGCGTCGAATCGAACATGCCGGAGCTTTCAGCCGCGTAGAGACCCCGTCATCGGGGTCAGGTCTATGATCGTAGCCCCATGCTTTCCAGGTTTCTCCCACGGCACTACCTTGGCCAGAGGAGTGGGGTAGCATCTT